>NZ_JADPLO010000027.1:0-76361 GCF_015667765.1 Bacteroides sp. 1001302B_160321_D4
GTTGCCCTACGCTATATAATTAAGCCCTTTCAGGGCACCCCAATAAATATATAATTGTAAGGCTTTCAGCCTAACTGATAAATTCTCATTTAACCGATAAATTCCCATTTAACCGATAAATTCTCATTTAACCGATAAATTCCCATTTAATTGTATAAATTATGATTCTATCTTATAAAATACACACAGTTACTCCCTACATCAACTGGATTTACTTTTTCCACGCATGGGGTTTCCAGCCACGTTTTGCAGCCATTGCCAACATTCACGGATGTGACGTCTGCCGTGCTTCGTGGCTGACGACTTTTCCGGAAGAAGAGCGTAACAAGGCCTCCGAAGCCATGCAGCTATTTAAAGAAGCCAACCGGATGCTCGATCTGCTCGACCGGGATTATGAGGTAAAGACCCTATTCAAGCTCTGTAAAGCAAATTCTGACGGAGATAATCTAATTATTGAGAAAGAAAAAGACCAATTCGTCACCTTTCCTTTACTGCGTCAGCAGACGCCCAAAAGAGATGGAAGTCCTTTCCTTTGTCTAAGCGACTTTATCCGTCCTCTTTCTTCCGGTATCCCCGACACCATCGGTGCTTTTGCTTCTTCTATTGATGCGGACATGGAAGGACTGTATGAACAGGACCCATATAAACACTTGCTTGTCCAAACCCTCTCCGACCGACTGGCAGAAGCTGCAACAGAAAAGATGCATGAGTATGTACGAAAAGAAGCATGGGGATATGCCAAAGAAGAAAATCTGGGCATAGCGGATTTATTGGTCGAGAAATATCAAGGTATTCGCCCTGCCGTCGGCTACCCGTCTTTACCGGATCAGTCTGTCAACTTCCTGTTGGATGAACTGCTGGACATGAAACAGATAGGTATTTCATTGACTGAAAACGGGGCCATGTATCCGCACGCTTCTGTTTGCGGACTTATGTTTTCGCATCCGGCTTCCGAATATTTTTCTGTAGGAAAGATTGGAGAGGACCAACTCGAAGATTATACCCGCCGCCGGGGAAAAAGCATCGAAGAAATGCGCAAATTTCTGGCAGCGAATCTTCAATAATCATCATTCTCCTGTGATTTTTCTCCTTTTCTCACGACTAACTAACCAGAAAAGCAATCATAGACTTCATGAGAGAACAAACAACAGAAGCCAATCCTCCTATTGAGCAAGAGTTCTTGTCGGTAATCCGCGAATATGAACGGGTGATCTACAAAGTGTGCTATCTGTACGCCAACCCCAATGCTCCGCTCAATGACCTTTATCAGGATGTGCTACTGAATCTTTGGAAAGCCTATCCTAAATTCAGAAAAGAATGTAAAGTATCTACATGGATTTATCGTATTGCCCTCAACACTTGTATCAGTTTTTATCGTAAAGAAAAGAATGTACCGGAAATTGTCAGTCTCACCAAAGATACTGACTGGACCATAGAAGCACACGACCCGATCAACGAAATGCTGAAACAGCTTTATCAGATGATTAACCAGCTGGGACAACTAGACAAATCAATTATCCTGCTCTATCTCGAAGACAAAAGTTATGAAGAAATAGCAGAAATTACCGGACTAACGGTTAGCAATGTAGCGACTAAACTAAGCCGTATCAAAGACAAACTTAAAAGAATGAAAAAGGAGGAATAAGATATATGGAACTGGAAGAACTGAAAAAATCTTGGAATGCCCTGGATGAACACTTGAAAGATAAAGAGTTCATCAAAGAAGAAGAGCTTGAAAAGCTGATAAGGCATGCAGACAAAGGTATCCATGCCATTGCCAGCCTGAACATCAAGCTTATTCTGATTTCTTTGCCGATATTGATCTTGTTTTTAGCGGAGGTGTTGTTGCACAACAGATTGAACCCGATCTACATCATTATCATTTTCGCATGGATTCCCGCACTTTGCTGGGACATCGTCACCACCCGCTACCTCCAACGGACTCAAATAGACGAGATGCCTCTGGTAGAGGTAATCAGCCGCGTGAACCGTATACACCGATGGACCATCAGAGAACGACTGATTGCTATTGCTTTCCTCCTGGTACTGGCTGTACTCTCATTTATCTACTGGCAAGTGTGGCAATATGGAATAGGCATGATAGCCTTCTTTATCCTGTTATGGGGCGGAGGACTAGGATTGATTTTATGGATTTACCGCAAGAAGTTCTTAAATCGCATCCACGAAATAAAGAAGAATTTAAGCGAATTGAACGAATTAATGTAAAAGGAGATAATGGATGTGCTTACCCTACAACGGTAAGCACACTCTTTCCATTCACTTTCTTATGCACTTGCACCTGAACAGAAATTCGTTCACTCATCTCCTGTACGTGAGAAATAACTCCGATTTTCCGTCCCTGCATCTGTAATTGTTCCAATGCTTCCATTGCCGTACGCAGGCTTTCCGCATCCAAAGAGCCGAATCCTTCATCAATAAAAAGAGATTCCACTTTCAGGTTATTGCTTGATAAGGAAGACAAACCCAAAGCC
The DNA here is from genome assembly GCF_015667765.1 of Bacteroides sp. 1001302B_160321_D4. Lineage (NCBI taxonomy): Bacteria > Pseudomonadati > Bacteroidota > Bacteroidia > Bacteroidales > Bacteroidaceae > Bacteroides > Bacteroides sp. 1001302B_160321_D4. The sequence continues at coordinate 2,493 of NZ_JADPLO010000027.1, forward strand.
AACGCCAAAGATATCAGGAATGATTCACCACCGGAAAGAGAGTACACAGTCCGTATTTCATCACACATATCACAATCTATCACTTGAAGCGCCAACGTGTCGGGAACCTGTTGCAACTTATAGCGTTTAGAAAGGTAGGATAAATGTTTATTGGCATGAAGCAACAGTAAATTCAAAGTGTAACTTTGAGCTATCACTTTAAATTTCGCTCCGTCCGCACTGCCTATCAGTTTATTAAGTTTCGCCCAACGTTCGGCAATCGTCTGTTTCTCTGCCAGTTCCTTCACTATCTGTTCCACGGTTAGCTTATTCTTTGCTTGTTGTAGCAGACGGGCTTCCATAGTAGAAAGAGCACGTTCGGTATTCAGGTTTTCCTCCTGTTGTTTCTTTATTATTTCGGGAAGTTGTTCGGGAGACCCAATCTTTTTATACTGTTCCTGCAATTCTCCAATAGCCAGCGTAATTTGCTTCATCTCTCCTTGCAGACCAGAAAGGCGATTGTGCACAGCCTCTACCTCTTTGCGTGCTTTCTCCAAAGCCAAATTCAGCTCTTTTTCTCTTTTTGCCACGGCTGCTTCCGCTTCATCCGCACTTTTTCCTTTCAACAGTTGCGAACGTTCCTGACAGAGCACATTCAACGCTTTCTCTATAACTTCAAATCTCTTTTGTTCGGCTGAAGCAGCATTCTGCAATAACACCAACTGTTCTTTAGCAGACGATACTTTCTGCATCGCCAGGCGACAAAGAGATACATTCTCACGAAGAGCTTCACAATACGCACGCATCTTTTTAATTTCTTCATCGCTGCGTTGCCATTCTGCATAAAGATTACGATATTCTAAAATACGTTCTGCCAGTTCCGTCAAACGATGTTGTATCTGCTCTTCGTTACCAGCATCGATCCCAGCTTTATACAATGCCGCCAACTGTTCTCCAATCTGTCCATCCACCATCTTCTGATGCGTCCAATCACGTTGCAAAACAATGCTCCGGTTATTGATCTGTTGACAGTTTGCTACTGCTGCATTATACTCCTGTTCTATACTCCGGAAAAGAGTATCTACTACCTCCTGTTCCTGATGGTAAGGATGCACCGTACTACCGCAAACCGGACAAGCTTCCCCCTCCTGCAATTGCTGACGCAATGCTTTCACGTCTTTTCCCACTGCCATACGTGCATTTTCGTAAAGGCGTTGAGTCACTTTCAATGCGGTTTCTTGTTCCGTTAATTGTTTCAGGCAATCAGTTGTTTCTTTCTCCAACCGTTCTACTTCCGCCTTGGTTTTCGTCTGCGTTTCCGTCAATTGCCGGATATTCTGTTGGCGTGTCAGCTCTTTTTGCAACTTCATCTGTTCTTCGGTCAATAACGGATATCCGAAAGAGTTTAATCGCAACAACCGCTCTTCATTCGTGTTTATCCCGGCTGTCAGTTTGTCTGCTTCCTGCCGTAGAATTTCTTCCACCTGTTCTAGCTGCAACGCTTCTTCTATTCCTACATGATTCAGCAAACGGTTCAGAGAAGAATAAGAAACCTGCAACTGCTCCGTAGCCATCCGCATTTTTTGTTCCTGCTCCGACACCTGTTTATTAGCGGACTGTAACATCTGTTTCGATTGTGTGTAACTGTCCTGCTGTGACTGTATCTGTACATCCAACTGACGGGCTTTCTTCAAGTCCGGCTGTATGGCTTCCCATTGTGCCTTGAAATGCACCAATCCTTCTTCTTGTGAAGCCAATGCGCCCTGTAACATTTTCAATCTTGCCTGTTCCTCCTGTTCTTCCTGTTGCTTCTTCTTCCAAAGATCTTCCTGCATTTTTAATGAACGAACCACATTCAGTTGTTCATTCTGCTCTGCCAACAGTTTGATTCCTGTCACACGCTTTTCGGCCAACAGCTCTTTCTCTTTTTGTAAAGCAAGTAATTCTTCTTCCGGCATCAATTCGATCACATTCATTCGATTCTGAATCAAAGTGACTTCTTCCTGTGCCGCCTTATTCCGGGCATAGACTTCTTGAGAAATCCGAGAATAAACACCGGTTCCCGTCAACTTCTCAAGCAACTCCGCTTTGGCCGCTCCTTTCGATTTCAGGAATGTCGCAAAATCATTCTGCGCCAATAATACGGTACGGGTAAACTGCTCATACGTCAACCCCACCAACTCCACCAACTGAATCAACAACTCTTTTTTGGTACCCTGGAATTCTTTCTCCGTATCCAGCTCTTTCACCTCCAGCGTTTGTGGCTGCAAAGAACCGCTTATCTTATTTCTTGTCCGCCGTACCGACCAACGAGAACGGTAACGTCGTCCGTCAATGCCTAAGAAATCGACTTCCGCATAACCGTCGCTTGTTCCCCGACGCAATAAATTTCTTACATCGGACTGATTTATCTGATTGTCTCCTACATCTGCTAAATTTACACTTTCCACCGAAGTTGCGAAACGGGGAGCCTTATCATACAGTGCCAGACATAAAGCATCTAGTAAAGTAGACTTACCGGCACCCGTAGGTCCTGATATGGCAAATATACCTGCAGAATGTAATGGTTCTGCTGTAAAATCCACTTCTACCATCCCTTCTATCGAGGTCAGATTCTTCAATCGTATAGCCAGTATTTTCATTCTTCTTCCTCCTCTTCTTTATGAGTAGCAGCCAAATAGGCTTCCTGAAACAAACCTGTCAGTTCGGCAGGCATTTCCACCTGATAAATCTTTTCAAAGGCAGACTGCGCAATCTGCAAGGGAGACATCTCCTGCAATCCTCTCTTCCAGTTCTCGTTTTCTTTCTCCGTATTTTCTACATCGGTGCGATAGGTAGACACAATGCGTGCCAATCGATAATTTTTATCTGCTAATGCCTCCTCAATCTCCTGCCGAAGCATGGGTTCCGGTTCCTCCAGCAATACCTTCACTTCTAAATAAGGAGCTGTTTCTTCCGTGTCCGGCAATTCTTTCAAGGCTTCCAACACCACTTCCGGCAAGGCAGGATCTCCATTCGGCACACTTACCAAAGGGATTAATTTCGGGCATTCCAACCGTTCAATGTCTACTGCACAACCTCCGTCAAAGGTCACCATCACGACTCCATGATGATAATGTTTCTCTGCAAAAGACATCGGAATGGGACTTCCTGCATATCTCACATTCTCCCTTCCCGACACTCGTTGCGCTTTATGTATATGCCCCAATGCCGTATACGCTATCTGTTCGGAAAAAGCTTCCGGCGATACACACTCCAGACCACCAATCACAGTACGTTCACTATAATCTTTTTCTGCAATCTCCGATCCTGTAGCCTGCAAATGACCGATGGCAAGAATCGACTGATTCGCTGTCCTTTGCTTCCATAGCCTTTGCAGAAGTTGCGAATATAGTTCGCGAACTCCCTCCGCGTACGGGTTGCCTTCCGTCTGCACGACCGGATAATCCCCTTGGCGCAAAAAAGGGACAGCCATACAAAGCAGTTCCACTTCCCCTTTCCGGTTCTTCAGTTCCACGATCAAATGGTCATAATCAATTTCTCCACCTTCAAGTTTACGCACTACCCCTCTGACTTCTGTCCGCATAGCCTGCAACAGAGGCAAAGGAGCTTCCAGACGTGCTGCCGAATCATGATTGCCGGCCACAATGACAATTTGCAGATTCGGATTCTCCACTGTCACCCGATAAATAAACTGATAATACATGCTTTGGGATGCAGCGGAAGGGTTGGAAACATCAAAAACATCTCCGGCTATAATCAATGCATCAATCTCTTTCTGACGAATTTCTTCTGCCAGCCAATTCAGGAATACCTCATGTTCTCCCGTGCGATCATATCCAAAAAAGGTTTGTCCCAAATGCCAGTCGGCAGTATGTAATATACGTATCATAATTTTATAACTATCTCTACTAACAAGAGGCAAAAATAACACAATCGGAAAGATTATCTCGCATCTGCCTCTCTTTTTTACCAATAATCATGTATATTTGCAGGATAAAAATCCAACCCTATGAAGATACTGTATTATATTTATCAGATTTGCATCGCTTTGCCTATTTTATTAGTGCTGACCATCCTTACGGCAATCGTCACTATTGTAGGTTCCCTCTTGGGAGGAGCCCACTTCTGGGGATATTATCCGGGAAAGATATGGTCACAATTAATTTGTCTGTTCCTGTTGATTCCCGTGAAGATTGAGGGGCGCGAAAAGCTGCATGACAAAACTTCCTATATTTTTGTACCTAACCATCAGGGTTCATTTGATATTTTCCTCATCTACGGCTTCATTGGAAGAAACTTTAAATGGATGATGAAAAAAAGTCTGCGTAAATTGCCATTCGTCGGAAAAGCCTGTGAAAGCGCAGGACATATCTTTGTAGACCGTTCCGGCCCGAAGAAGGTTTTGGAAACCATCCGGCAGGCAAAAGACTCGTTGAAAGACGGAGTTTCTCTGGTGGTCTTTCCCGAAGGTGCACGCACTTTTACCGGACACATGGGATATTTTAAAAAAGGGGCTTTCCAATTGGCAGATGATTTACAGTTGGCAGTGGTACCTGTCACTATCGATGGCTCATTTGAAATCCTTCCACGCACAGGCAAATGGATACATCGCCATCGCATGATTCTGACTATTCACGACCCTATTCCTCCCAAAGGAAAAGGCATGGAAAATATCAAGGCAACCATGGCAGAGGCATACGCTGCTGTTGAAAGTGCCCTCCCGGAGCAACATAAGGGAATGGTGAAAAACGAAGATCAAGACCGGTAATTTGTGTATTATACCTAAAAATGAATATGGGGATGCTCACGCACCCCCACACTCCTAACCAGTTTTATGCATCAAACTATCAAATTAAGAAATTAAGGAATTCAGATATTTAGATGTTTTGCAAAGTTATGGTTTGGTTTGACATCATTTGCAATTCTTGAAAAGTCAAATTAAAACCTTTATGAATTTCTTTTTCTAAATTCTCCAATGAGAAAGATTCACCTCTTGCACCATTAATCTTTCCTCTAAACCGATTGTTATAATGCTTGCGGAATGTATCCGGAGTGACCAAGCCTCCAAGGCCATAATCCCCCACTACAATCACCGGTTTCCGGCGTAACACCCCTTCATAGGCAGTAATCCCCGCACCAATTATTAGATCGGCTTCTTCAATCAGTTTACCTGTTTCACTCTCGGAGGATATATAATCCACCTGATACTCTGAATATTTACTTAATAGAACTCCTATCCTTAACCGCGTACGAGAATTAGCTACTCCGACAACAATGTTGGCTTTCTGTTCTATCAACTGCAATTCGTTACCTCTCCATGAAGAGGTAGCAGATAATTCATTAGGATTTTTCATATAGCTATTTGGTTTTTGTTAGGTCAAAAGTACGGCATGCATCTGAAAACACAAAAAAAGTCACCCGGACAAAATCAGTGTGTCTGATTCATCGTAAAGATCTAAAATTCAACAAAATACATATTTTAATTCTGTCACTGACCCGGACAATTCATTTTTTATTTATCAAAAGTCCCTTAAAAATGCATTTAAATCTTCTTGTGAAGAAATGCCTAACCGGCCTTTTAGTCTCCCCTTCGCCTTGGTTACCGAGTCGGAAGAGGTCTGGAAAATACGAGCCAACTCTTCATTAGTCAGCCCAAATTTAAGGAAGCAACAGATTTCAAGATCACGTTTTGTCAATAAAGGAGCTTTGTCAAGCAATCGGGTAACGTAATTAGCATAGAGTAAATCAAACAGACTAAACAATTTATAGCGTTCTCCATCAGACAACTTACCTCTTAATGTTCCCTCTTTGATAGCAAGCAATAATCGAAAAGCAGATATATACTGTTCAGAAGACGGTCCGACTGTTAACTCTCCTCCTAGTTCTTTCAACAACCCCGATAAGGTTTTATTCTGCATACTCAAAAGCACAATCTTTCCATTCAACTCGCCTACCTTCATTCGATTTTCTTCGAGTATGCGGTTCTCTTCCAGCACTTGGTCTTTCAACTCCTGGATTTCTTCCATCTCCTGCTGATATCGCTTTATCTCCTCTTCATTATCTCTAATCTGGGATTCAATCTCGGCAATCTTCTTTTTATGGTTCTTACTTTTGTAATAGTAATAACACATATAGAAGGCTACAATCAGAAAAACAATCGTACCGCAAAACAGAAAAACTGTACGGTGCATTTTCATTTGTAAATTATCGCTCCGGAGTTTTTCGTTCTCATACTGCTTTTGCAGTTCTGTTATCAACTCCAAAGAATCGACCTCATCCAATACGCTGACAATGGAATCCGCTTTTTCATGATAAGTAATTGCTTCTTCAAAATTATCAATATCCTTTTCCAAAAAGTATAAATTGTTGTATGCGTCAATACGGGTATACTCTTTAGAGGAATTTATACTCATCTTAAAGTATTTCCTAGCATTCTCCACATCCCCCATTTGTATATACAAATATCCCAAAGACATACACTCTACATATTTCCTTTCTTCATCCGTTTCTTTTTCATAAGCAGCAAGGAAATAGCGTTCTGACTTTTTCAGCTCTCCCATAGAACGATACAGGATACCCAACTCATGTAAAATGGAAACTTCAGACGGATACTGTTTTTTCCTGGCTAATTCTAAAGCATTATTATAATAGAAATAGCAACTATCCCAGTTATTCTGAAACAAATAAGCCCGGCCTATATTCTGCCCGGCTCTGACAATGCCCACAGAATCTTTTAACTCTTCATAGATAGCGTATGACTCCTGAAAATTCTTCAATGACTCCTGATACAATTTCTTTTTCCGGTTCACCATCCCTATTTCATCAGTAGCCATGGCAAACATCTTGCAACATTGAATCTTCCCGAACATTTCCTTTGCTGAAGACAAGAACGACAAAGCCTCTTCATCTTTACCCAATTCACGCAGCACTCTACCATAATAATACTGTGCTTTAGCACGCATGGCAGTGTCACCACGCTCTACAGTATAGTAATTCAGTGCCAATGCAATCAACGAATCAGAAGTAAACTTCACATAGTTCTGATCCATTGCCTGCGTTAATAAAAGCGCATAATCCGCCTGCGACTTTCCACGCAATTTTTCAGGATGAGGAACTGATTTTAATAGATACAGAGCCGTATCAGGGAGAGATTCCATACACATTTCGATCTTCTGGAACGCCACATCGGGGGCCTCCGAATCTCTACGACAAGAAACCGATAAGACTAAAATAAAAAAGAAAGCGGCGTATACCGAAACAGTAGTCGTTTTCATTTTACTTGAGTTTTATGCAAAAATACACAAAAAACTCAAGTATTACTTATTTGTTGAAGCATTTTGTTCCAATCGTTGATGTTCTTCTATCAACTTCATGTTTTCTCTTGCTTTAGACAGGAATTCTCTTACCAGCTTATTATCTTTAAAAGAGTAAGGAGCATCCTTTATAATATCATCTATCTGCGGAGTCATAATAGGATAGGGCAAAGAGCTGCAAAGCATCATAAATACACTGGGTCCCAATACATTTTCGTAATTGTCGGAAATGAACGTTTTCACATACTGATTCATCGCTTGCATCAGTGAATCACCTTCCACCACCAGCTGACTGTGAATTTCATCCAAATCCCCTCCATCCAATACCATACGGGTTTCTTTCTGCTCCAGTTCGCTGATACTTTCTTCTAATTGGTTTCTTTTGCTGATAAACTCGTACAACGCATTATTTAAAGAAGTTCCCACTGCCTTCAAGTCCGTATTGCTGATAGTAACTGTTATTTTTCCACTTTCTAGAACGATCGGCATAATGCTTTCTTCATCCATATAAAGCGTCACCATCTGTACGGAATCTATTTTCCCTTTCATTGAAAACAGACCATGCACCACTTCAGCAGAATCCAGCTTCACCCACTCGCCATCACGCAGAGATTTAAGATACAGCATCTTTCCATCCAGACTATTCACTGAAGATGTTCCTTCAATCTTGTACTTACTGGTACAGGAAGCCAGAAACGGAAGCAAAAGCAAAAAAGGCAAAATTTTATTCACGTTCATCTATTCATTAAATTCTGTGCACAAAGGTACAACTGATTCAGAATTCAAAGAAACATTTTATCAATATTTAAATCTTGTAAGAGTCTTTTCTTTAATAATCCTTATAAACATAGGTGTAAGGCTATTTTTTTCATTTAGTTTATCTAATTTTGCAGTCATGAAAACATCAACATTTGCCCCTTTTGCAAAACCGCTTTATGTAATGGTAAAGCCTGTAGGTGCCGTATGTAATCTAGCATGCGATTATTGCTATTATTTGGAAAAGGCCAACCTATACAAAGACAATCCGAAACACGTAATGAGCGATGAACTTCTGGAAAAGTTTATCGACGAGTACATTAACTCACAAACCATGCCGCAGGTACTTTTCACCTGGCACGGAGGAGAAACGCTGATGCGACCGCTCTCCTTCTATAAAAAGGCAATGGAACTACAAAAGAAATACGCCCGCGGACGTACGATCGACAATTGCATCCAGACCAACGGAACCATGCTTACTGACGAATGGTGCGAATTCTTCCGTGAAAACAATTGGCTGGTAGGTGTCTCCATCGACGGTCCCCAGGAGTTTCATGACGAGTATCGCAAAAACAAATTGGGAAAACCTTCTTTTGTGAAAGTGATGCAAGGCATCAATCTTCTGAAGAAACACGGGGTAGAATGGAATGCAATGGCAGTTATTAATGACTTCAATGCCGAATATCCGTTGGAGTTTTATCGTTTCTTCAAAGAGATCGGTTGCCAATATATCCAGTTCGCTCCCATCGTTGAACGTATTCTTTCACATGAAGACGGACGTCATCTCGCTTCTCTTGCCGAAAATAAAGCCGGAACACTGGCTGACTTTTCAATCACTCCAGAACAATGGGGGAACTTCCTCTGTACTCTCTTTGACGAATGGGTGAAAGAAGATGTAGGCAAATACTATGTGCAGATATTCGATTCTACCCTGGCCAACTGGATGGGTGAGCAACCCGGTATATGCACGATGGCAAAGACTTGCGGACATGCCGGTGTAATGGAATTCAACGGAGACATTTATTCTTGCGACCACTTTGTATTCCCCGAATATAAATTAGGTAACATTTACAGTAAGACACTGGTAGAAATGATGCATAGTGAGCGTCAACACAACTTCGGAAACATGAAATACCAGTCTCTCCCTACTCAATGCAAGGAATGTGAGTTCCTGTTTGCCTGCAACGGGGAATGCCCGAAAAATCGTTTTAGCCAAACGGCAGAAGGTGAACCGGGATTGAACTACTTATGCAAAGGTTATTATCAGTTCTTTAAACACGTAGCTCCTTACATGGACTTTATGAAAAACGAACTAATGAATCAACGTCCGCCTGCTAATATCATGGAAGCACTGAAAAACGGAGATTTAAAAATTGAATACTAACAAATCATACATTCTAAATTTTATCATTAAATAATGAACAAACTAAGATTTTATCTATTAGCGCTGGCTGCGCTTTTTGTATTTTCCGTTAGAGCGGATGAGGGTATGTGGCTATTGCAACTGATGCAACAGCAACACTCCATAGACATGATGAAAAAACAGGGATTAAAACTGGAAGCCCAGGACTTATATAATCCAAACGGCGTTTCTCTCAAAGATGCCGTAGGTATATTCGGAGGTGGATGTACCGGAGAAATTATCTCGCCCGAAGGTTTGATTCTGACCAATCACCACTGTGGCTACGCTTCCATCCAGCAACATAGTAGTGTTGAACACGATTATCTGACAGATGGTTTCTGGGCTACTTCCAGAGATAAAGAGCTTCCTACTCCGGGACTGAAATTTACATTTATCGAACGTATCGAGGATGTTACGGATATTGTCAATGCCAAGATTGCGGCAAAGGAAATCACAGAATCCGAATCATTCAGCAATATATTCCTTCAAAAACTGGCTCATGATCTTTTTTTTAAAAGTGACCTGGCAGACAAAAAAGGAATTGTTCCGCAGGCCCTTCCGTTCTATGCCGGAAATAAATTCTATCTTTTCTATAAGAAAATATATCCGGATGTACGTATGGTAGCTGCTCCCCCCTCTTCTATCGGTAAGTTCGGTGGCGAGACAGACAACTGGATGTGGCCGCGCCATACCGGCGACTTCTCCATGTTCCGTATCTATGCTGATGCGAACGGTGAACCGGCAGAATACAGTGAAAACAATGTTCCCCTGAAAACAAAGAAACATTTGTCTATCTCTATCAAAGGGTTGAAAGAAGGAGATTACGCAATGATTATGGGATTCCCCGGAAGCACGAGCCGTTACCTGACTGTATCAGAGGTGAAAGAACGTATGGAATCGGAGAACGACCCGCGTATCCGTATTCGTGGCGCACGTTTGGCTGTCTTGAAGGAAGTGATGAATGCCAGTGACAAAATCCGTATTCAGTATGCTAACAAGTATGCGGGTTCCAGCAATTATTGGAAAAACTCCATCGGTATGAATAAAGCCATCATCGATAATGATGTGTTGGGAACGAAAGCTGCACAGGAAGCTAAATTCGCAGAATTTGCAAAGGCACAAAACAATGCCGAATATGCGGCAGTTGTGAAGAACATCGACGACCTGGTAGCTAAAACAACTCCTCTCAATTATCAATATACTTGTTTGAGAGAGACTTTCTTCGGAGCTATCGAATTTGGTAATGTCATGTTATCTAAAACACGTGAAGCATTGCTTGAAAAGAACGACTCTGTGATCGAAGCACGTATGAAAGCGCTGGAAAGCACTTACGAAAGTATCCATAACAAAGATTATGACCATGAAGTAGACCGCAAAGTTGCTAAAGCATTGTTCCCGTTATATGCGGAAATGGTTCCGGCTAACCAGCGTCCGTCTATCTACAAAGTAATTGAGCAGAAATATAAGGGCGATTACAACAAATTTGTTGATGATATGTACGACAACTCTATTTTTGCCAACCGCGCAAACTTTGAGAAGTTTACAAAGAAGCCGTCAGTGAAAGCAATCGACAACGATCTTGCATTGCAATACTGCCAGTCTAAATATGACTTGATGGATAAACTGGTTTCCCAGCTCAAGGACATGGATCAGGAACTGGCTTTGCTGCACAAAACTTATATTCGTGGTCTGGGCGAAATGAAATTGCCTGTACCTTCTTACCCGGACGCAAACTTTACCATTCGTCTGACTTATGGTAACGTGAAACCATACGATCCGAAAGACGGCGTACACTACAACTATTACACCACCACTAAAGGAATTCTTGAGAAAGAAAATCCGGAAGACCGTGAGTTCGTTGTCCCCGCCAAACTGAAAGAGCTGATTGAGAAGAAAGATTATGGCCGTTATGCTTTACCGAACGGTGATATGCCTGTCTGCTTCCTGTCTACCAATGACATTACCGGCGGTAACTCCGGCAGCCCGGTATTGAATGAAAACGGAGAACTGATCGGTTGTGCTTTTGATGGTAACTGGGAATCATTGAGCGGTGACATCAACTTCGACAACAACCTACAACGCTGCATTAACCTGGATATCCGTTATGTCCTGTTCATTCTGGAGAAGTTAGGCAACTGCGGACACCTGATTAATGAAATGACAATCGTAGAATAAATGAGAAAACAAATCCTATTTGTCCTATTTTCACTGGCAACTCTTAGCATCCACGCCGACGAAGGCATGTGGATGCTAACCGATCTGAAAACCCAGAACGCAGTTGCCATGCGCGAACTCGGTCTTGAAATTCCGATCGAAGAAGTATATGACGCGAACGGTCTTTCTCTGAAAGATGCTGTGGTACACTTTGGAGGAGGATGCACGGGAGAAATTATCTCTTCCGAAGGACTGGTACTGACGAATCACCACTGTGGTTATGGAGCTATCCAGCAACACAGTAATGTGGAACATGACTACCTGACAGATGGTTTCTGGGCTATGAACCGTGACGCGGAACTTCCTACTCCGGGATTGACCGTCACATTTATCGACCGGATTCTGGATGTGACCGATTACGTCAACGAGCAACTGAAAAAAGATCCGGACCCGGAAGGTGTCAACTACCTGTCACCAAGTTATCTGGGCACCGTGGCAGAACGTTTCGCCAAAGCAGAGAACATAGAAATAACTCCTGCAACAAAACTGGAGCTCAAGGCTTTTTACGGAGGAAACAAATATTATATGTTCATCAAAACGGTGTACAGTGATATTCGTATGGTGGGCGCTCCTCCTTCTTCCATCGGCAAATTCGGCGCAGATACCGACAACTGGATGTGGCCTCGTCACACAGGCGACTTTTCCCTTTTCCGTATTTATGCGGACAAGAACGGAAAACCGGCAGAATACTCAAAAGATAACGTTCCTTTGCAGGTAAAGAAACACCTGAAAATCAGCATTGCCGGAGTTCAGGAAGGAGATTTCACCTTTGTGATGGGATTTCCGGGACGTAACTGGCGATATATGATTTCCGACGAAGTGGAAGAACGGATGCAAACGACCAACTTTATGCGCCAGCATGTACGTGGAGCCCGTCAGAAAGTACTCATGGAACAAATGCTGAAAGATCCTGCCGTACGTATTCATTATGCGAGCAAATATGCTTCATCAGCCAACTACTGGAAGAATGCCATCGGTATGAATGAAGGACTGGTACGTCTCAACGTACTGGATACCAAGCGTGCGCAACAAGAGGAATTATTAGCCCGTGGCCGTGAAAAAGGAGATGATTCATATCAGAAAGCTTTTGATGAGATTCGTTCTATTGTGGCTCATCGCCGTGACGCGATCTATCATCAGCAGGCTATCAATGAAGCATTGGTCACCGCCCTTGATTTTATGCGCATCCCTTCCACGATGGAATTGGTTGCCGCTCTGAAATCAAAAGATAAGGAGCAAATAAAAGAGGCGAAGCTAAAATTAAAGCAAGAAGCTGATAAGTATTTTGCTTCTGTCCCCTTCCCCGAAGTAGAACGGATGGTTGCCAAAGAGATGCTGAAAACTTACGCCAACTATATTCCGGAGGAACAACGAATCAATATCTTCGAAATCATCAATTCCCGCTTCAAGGGAAGTATCGATGCCTTCGTCGATGCTTGCTTTGAACATTCTATTTTTGGCAATCCTAAAAACTTTGAAAAGTTTATCAAGAAACCAAGTTTGTATAAAATAGGATATGACTGGATGGTATTATTCAAATATTCTATTACCGACGGGATCTTGAAAACAGCCATTGCCATGAAAGAAGCCAATCAGAACTATGACGCTGCTCATAAAGTATGGGTGAAAGGCATGATGGATATGAGACAGGAAAAAGGTACACCTATTTATCCGGACGCCAATTCAACTTTACGTTTGACCTACGGCCAGGTACTTTCTTATGAACCGGCTGATGGTGTTGTGTATGATGCTCATACCACCCTCAAAGGTGTAATGGAGAAAGAAGATCAGGGTAACTGGGAATTTGTAGTGCCTCAAAAATTGAAAGAGCTGTATAAATCCCAGGATTATGGACGCTATGGTAAAAACGGTGAAATGCCCGTCTGCTTTATTGTAAACACCGACAATACAGGAGGAAATTCCGGTAGCCCGGTATTTAACAGCAAAGGCCAATTGATAGGAACTGCTTTCGACCGCAATTTTGAAGGTTTGACAGGAGACATCGCTTTCCGTCCTTCCTCACAACGAGCTGCCTGCGTTGACATCCGTTATACCTTATTTATTATCGACAAATATGCGGGAGCATCTCATATTATTGATGAATTGACTATTGTGGAATAAACAGAAGAATCATTTATAAAGAAAAAATGGATAATGAAGCCTGATGGATTTACATCGTCGTTCATTATCCATTTTTCTTTTCAACTTATCCTCATTCAGATAAACTCCTCCTAATTACTATTTCACAAATCTTACGATTACTATTGCATGAACAAAAACGACCTTTTTTCGTTATTATAATAAAATAGGATTTATATTTGCAGTCTTCAATGACTGTCATTTAACTCTAAGAAAGGAAAGATTATGGAAAAGTTTGAAGATTTAATACAGTCACCGGTACCGGTTTTAGTTGATTTCTTTGCAGAATGGTGCGGACCCTGTAAAGCTATGAAACCAGTTTTAGAAGAACTAAAATTAATTGTAGGAGATAAAGCACGTATTGCAAAGATAGATGTTGACCAGCATGAAGAACTGGCTACTAAATATCGCATACAAGCTGTCCCGACCTTTATATTATTTAAAAACGGAGAGGCTGTCTGGAGACATTCCGGCGTAATCCATAGCAGCGAGCTGCAAGGGGTTATTGAAAAGCATTATAGTTAAAAAGATAAAGATAACGAATGAAGAAAGTATTAGTAATGGTAGCCCTTGTCATGGTAAGCGTGATTGTATACGCTTTCAATGACAGCAGGGAATCCAATCAAGGTAAAAAAGAGGTAACAGGTAACGGTGAAGTCGTCGTAATGGACAAAGATATGTTTCTGAAAGACGTCTTCGATTATGAGAAATCAAAGGAGTGGAAATACAAAGGCGACAAGCCCGCCATCATCGATTTATATGCAGACTGGTGCGGACCTTGCCGTCAGACAGCTCCTATCATGAAAGAACTGGCAAAGGAATATGCAGGGAAAATTGTCATCTACAAAGTTAATGTGGATAAACAAAAAGAACTGGCAGCTTTGTTTAATGCTACAAGTATTCCATTGTTTGTGTTCATTCCGATGAAAGGGGATCCACAACTTTTCCGTGGAGCTGCTGATAAAGCAACTTACAAGAAAGCGATTGATGAATTTCTCTTGAAATAATGAAGAAAATATAGTGACGGTATCCGGTCAGGATAGTGACGCTATAACAAGCAAAGAGTGACGGTATCCGATAGAGATAGCGTCACTCTTTTTTATAGGCTTATAAATCTTCTTTATACGGCTTATAAGTCTTCCTGCGAATCCTTATTTGAAGTGTCCTACAGGATGATTCATCATTGGCATCTGACTATCTTTCAATTTCAAAACTTTCTTTAGCTGCTCATTGTCCATCGAAGCACGTGGTACTGTTGCCAAGTTAGCAGCAGAACAGAAGATTGAAATATTTTGGGAAACAATACCGGCATCCATAGCCCCCATCAACTGGCTGCGTGGACTTTTGGCATCACCAAACCGAGAAAGATCGCTGATTAAAACCAATGATACCGGAGCTGTTTTCACAAACGCCTGACCACCTGCCACTGCACCACGATAATCTCCCGCAGCTATCAGTGTCAACTGATGATTTTTAGCATCATACAGATAACTTCCTTCAGGCAACACTACATATACATCCACATCCTGTTTATTCAACGCTGACGGAGCAGTTCTCATTCCGGATTCCTTACGGTTTATTCCATTAGCAGCCCACAACAAATCAGACAGATCAGCCAGGCTCAATGCTTTCGAAGCATATTCGCGAGTTGAATGTCGTTCAGACAATGCCTTCATCACCGCACCAGTGCGGTTTAAATTAGGCTTCGGCAATTTAATCACCTTATCAGCAGCAAAGGCAGCCGCTGAAAGCATTAAACAAACTAATAATAGTTGTACTTTTCTCATAACTGTGGTATTTAAAAATTGATAGACAAATATAAATAAAAAAGGTCTGTATTCGTTGTGGAATACAGACCTTTTAAGAGTTTATTAGGCTTAATTATTTCTTATCACCGAAATAACGGTTGTATAATCCTTCAAAACCTTTACCGTGACGAGCTTCGTCTTTGCACATTTCGTGTACAGTGTCATGGATAGCATCCAGGTTCAGAGCTTTAGCACGAGTTGCAATGCGTTTTTTGTCTTCACATGCACCTTGTTCAGCGTCTTTACGTTTCTGCAGGTTAGTTTTAGTATCCCATACGCAGTCACCCAACAGTTCTGCAAACTTAGCAGCATGTTCAGCTTCTTCCCAAGCGTAACGTTTGAAAGCTTCAGCTACTTCAGGATAACCTTCGCGGTCTGCCTGACGGCTCATGGCCAAATACATACCAACTTCAGTACATTCTCCCATGAAGTGATTGTTCAGATCCTTAATCATTTCTTCGTCACAACCTTTTGCAACACCGATAACGTGTTCGTCAGCAAAAGACAATGCGCCACCTTCTACTTCAACAACTTCTACGAACTTGCTGGCAGGAGCTTTACACAATGGACATTTCTCAGGAGCTGCGTCACCTTCATGAACGTAACCGCATACAGTACATCTAAATTTCTTCATTTTCTTCTCAATTTTAAATTAATTAGTCAATACGTGTTTCTTTATCTTTACTTAAGCAATTCTTGCAAATACCTTTATAATAATAATGAACTTCTGATACCTGATGACCATCCATTTCCAGATTTTCCACTTGTTTAATCGCTTCCGGACATTTCAAGTCATAAATATGTCCGCAACGTTTGCAAAGAAAATGGGAATGTACAGAAGTATCCGCATCAAAGTTTGTATTCTTTTCGTCAATCGTAAGCATTAATGCCGCTCCCTGTTCGGAAAACAATTTCAAAGTATTATAAACCGTTGTCTTTGAAAGTGTCGGCATTGAAGGAGACAATGCTGTGTAAATATCATCAGCCGACGGATGAATCGGATGCTCCATCAAATATTCCATGATAGCGATGCGTTGCATGGAAGGCTTGATATTATGCTCTAATAATCGATCGTATGGTTTCATCATCTTCCTTTCTTTTCAAAGTTGTATTCATTACAATTATAAATCCAATGCAAAGATAAGAAGTCTTTATTTTATTTCCAAATAAATCTTTGATTTTATTTGTGCGGTCTTGTATCAATAAAGATAAATACAAAAATAAAAACCGTTTAAATACAAAGATTTGCTTAAACGGTTTTATTATAAAAAGATGCCCCAATTTTCGAGAAAATCTGATGTCAATAAAGTAAAAAACAGAATACAACTAGAATGAAGCTCTTGTTCCGGCTATGATATCTGCCGGAACTTCATTACAACGAGTATAAACTTTTATTTCTCCCGTATCTTCTTTGGCAGTCCATATCATCGAAGTATCAGTCAAACCCGAAACAATGTATGAATATTCCCATCCATCATTCGTATCAAGTTGATAATAGTAAGTACCGCTAATGATATCTCCGTAATCATCTTCTTTACTCAAAACAAAAGAACCGGGAATTTGCTCGGATGTGGCACTGTTGAGATTCGTATAAATAGTGTAAGAACGTTTTCCGTCTTTTTCCTTCCGGTCAAACGTTATATAATAGTAACGTGCATCACCTTCGAGGTTTTCTCCATTCCATTCACTCAATCGCCAACTTCCTGCGATATTCGCATAATTTACATCCTTTGTATCAGGAAGCTTTACTTCATCATCATCCCCACATGACACAAACAGCATCGTGGTGAGTAGTAGCATTATTTTGAATATATTTTTCATATACATATTTTATATTATTTATTATTGTAACAATAGTTTCACTTGTACTGTCCGTTCAGAAGGGCGTACTGAAACGCCGTCCAAGACCAGACAGAACGTAATTTCACTCTTTTGAGGCAACAAACTTCTATCAATAGAAAGAATCATGTCGGCTTCCGTTTCCGGAAGAATTGCTTTCGGCTCTGTTCGAAAACGAATGTATTCCGGCAGCATTAAGGCTGACAAATTTAAAGGTTGCTTTCCTATATTGACACAGATGAATCTTTCCACTTGCATTCCTTCTCGAGAAAGCACTCTAATCTGCCATTCTTTCCTTTTCAGTCGCAATGTATTCCCAATAGCTACGGGATATCCTTTCCATTGGTCGCTGGTAGGTGATACCTTACCAGTAAGTACCAGCCTAGTCATCGGTTTCTTTCCGGAGAGATCGGTATAGACAAATGCTTCCCGATACAAATCACCAGCCTGATCCTTAGGATGAAAAACCAAATTGATTTCTCCCCGTTCCCCCGGTTGCACCAAGTCTTTATTACACTTGGCTACCGTACAGCCACAGGAAGTAGTCAACTTAGAGATACGCACCGTTTTTTTACTTACGTTACAGTATTTAAAATGATACGTTACCGGAGCATCGTCTTCCGACAAAGTCCCTATATTGATTGCAGTACGTTCAAACTGCAAAACTTGCTCTCCCTCTGTTTCCTGCGCAAAGCTATGCGCAGAAGACAGAAGATAGAAAAAGAACAGTCCATACTTGATGGCTTCGATAAAGTATCGTTTCATCATCACATTTACAACCAACTATCGTTTTTACGAACAGTAATAAAGAAATCCTGCTTGGTACCGTCAGTCGCTGTAACGGTAGCTTTCGTAGAACCCACTTTCAGTCCTTTCAAGGTAAAAGTAATGTTGTCTTCCGCAGTGAGAAAAACAGCTATCGAGCTATCATCAACTTTACATGAGAAAGTCATATTCTCTCCATTCTTAAAATAACGGGAGTAATTGATCTTACTTGTACCACCAACGGACACATACATATTGGGAACAGTCATCTCGACACCTCTGCCCTCAACAGCTTTCAATAACTGATAGGCATCAATCAGTCCTGTACCCATATTACCTGTATAAGCAGCAGGTTCCATCTGTCCGGCTGCAATTTGGCCAAATGAAGCATTTGTGTACCAATATACTTTCATTTCCGTGAAATATGGTTCTACCGGCTTGACAGATTCCAATATCATTTTACGGAATTCATCTGCACGAAAATGACGATGCAATTTGGCAGCATAAGAAAGTCCCAGTGCGGCTACTCCCGAAACATGTGGACAAGCCTGTGACGTTCCTTCCATGTATCCATAATTCCCACCATCTTCACTGGCAGAAGATGGCAATGTCGAATATATTTTACTTTTGGGGCTTTGGTGATAATCACTGTCTCCACCTGGAGCACAGATAGAAACTCCCTTCGCATAATTAGAATAACTGGATGGAGTACCATCGGCTGCTACGGCCGCTACTGAAAGATAATCAGGATAAGCGCCCGGATATCCAGCCATGGCTGCATATTCATTACCTGAAGCAAATACGATGATACCTCCATCTATGACATCATTTGGCGAGCCGGCATTGTGAATAAAATAGTCGAAAGCCTCTTTCTCCAGCGGAGCACTGTCTACCCAAGCTTTATCAGAAGTATAACCCGGACTATATCCGCTAATGGGATTGGCAAGTCCCGAATTGTATCCCCAACTACACTGCAAAATAACGGCACCATTATCTGCTGCATATTTCACGGCTTTCGCTTCCTGATACAAGTCACATCCTTTAGGTCCAGAGAATACCTGACAACTCATAATCTTCACTCCACCTATATTACTAGCTTTATCTCCTCCTGCAATACCACTAATACCTTCACCATTATTTCTGACTGCACTGATAATCCCAGCCACATGAGTTCCATGTCCGGTATCATTCGGGTCGTCATAAGAGATATAACCTTTATCATCTGTGAAGTTGTAGCCATAACGGTCACCGGCATAACCATTTCCATCAGCATCTTCCTTTGAAGCAAATGTTTCAGCCTCATTCACCCACATATTCTCCTTTAAATCAGGATGATCATACATCACACCTTCGTCAAGCACAGCTACGATAACGGAAGGATTTCCCGTACAAAGTTTCCAAGCTTCTCCACAATTTACATCAACTCCGGATACAGCAGGTACTACCTCATCGCCCTTGTCATTCTTGTCTCCTGATTGAAGAACGGAGCCGTCATTCTGACATCCCCATTGCAAAGAAAAATGGGGATCATCCGGTGTGACATTTATGGCGCGAGTGTTACGCATCACATGGCTCATTGCTTGTTTTGTGAGAACTGTTGCCCGCACATTAGGATCGTATGAACGTTGGATAATATGGCTAAATTGGACTTTCGCCACATCTGCCACCTGTGACAAATCTTTAGCCACCTGCTCCAAATTCGTATCTTCATCAAAATGGATAACATACCAAAGATTCAGTCCTGCCTTACGGGTACGTTCTTCTGTACGATTATCTATCGGGAAAATACGTTCCAACTTATGAGTACCGATTCGCTTCAGAATTACATCCATATCCGAGATTCCCGAACGGGTCATCGCACCTCCGATAGAGCGAGTTACAGCAGCATCCAAAAAGGATGCCGCTTCCGGTTTGAATTTTACCATTATCTTTCCCTGACTTGCTCCCTCGGGTAAATTAATAATTGGAGCTCCCTGCCCTGTATCAGGTTTCACTGTATCCATATCCCGGTCGGAACAGGATGTAAAAGTGATTGCTACAGCAGCTATTAGAATTAAATATATTCTTTTCATAATCAAATCAATATTCAGTTAATGTAGGTCTGGCTTTCGGATAACGCTCGTAAAACCATTCCAAATTAGAAGGTTCGTTCTTAAATCCCGGAACATTACCATTCATATCCTTTCCAGAATCCTGTGTATAAATCAAAGTGAACGGATCGAAACGTGCGAAACGCGGATGATAAAGTAGCCATTCCGGTAAATCATCTCCCGTCAAGAAGTTCAAATTAATAGTGAACCGCTCGGCATTAGGCAGAATCCTTGGAATAGTCTTTAATTTTTCCTTCACTTCATCGCTTGCACTGTTTAATGTATCGTTACTCTGAATATCTCCATCGGTATAAGCATGTACACCCGATTCCAGTCGGCCACCATAACCGATGAATGTAGGTAACTCCCCATATATCAAATTATAAGATAATGACAACGATTTCAGTTTTTCCCACTTCAACAAGTTCTTAAAATTATAATTATTCGCATCGAATTTCAATCCGAGATTTTCACGTGTATCGTTCAAATCTGTAATTGAACTGTATCGGCGATTACCTGTTAAACTCAAATGAGTAAGTTCTGGGAAGTTCCTGGATTGTAAGTCAGACGGTATAGCCGTAAAGTTATTACTACTCAAATCCAATTTAGTTAAAATCTGACAAGATCCTTCTAATTCTGATTTTGAGATAGTTGTAATACCCATCGCACTTATTGTCAGATTCTTCAGATGCTGCAAACCCTTTAATGCGTTTCCAATCCTATAAGTAGTAGGAAGCAACGTTGTATTCGTATTACTAGCGACAACCAATGTCTCCAAATATTTGATTTTACCGATTTCAGCAGGTAATTCTTCCTTTGTATTCAGCATTTTGAATTCAACAGAACGTACACGACCGATTTGTTCCGGTGTCACACCTTTATCTGTTCTCTCCCATACGGTTATACCTGTCCAATAATCAAGACGTTCGCTGGTATCCCAACTTATCATTGAGCGCAATTTTGTACTTGCAATGACAATAGCAATAGAGTCTCCTCGCCTATCATCTGTTATTTCAGGTGAAGCTTCCTGTTTTACGGTCAAAGCTACTTCTTTCTCCAGTTCATCTTCCTCGTTCACTGGAAGGAACTTAATCGAAGCGATCCTTTCTTTCGGATCTGTATTCATATCCCACTTAAATCGCATCTTAATGGTACGGGGACGAGCTCCATAATCCAAAGATATATCAGGTTGTCTTTTGGAAGTAGTCACCCAAGAGCCCATCAAAGGATAATCGACCTTGAACTTGACATTCGTAGTCACCGATATATCAAAATATCTTTTATCCTCGTTAGCCATACTGGCAACTTCCACTTCATATTTATCCAGACCTATCATCTTTCCATATCCGGTCTGATGTATTTTCAGTTCTTGCTTAGACTGTCCTTCCGGTACAAACGTCACGACAGCATGTCTCACATCATTAGAAAGTGTAGAATCCACTACAATCTCACAATTAGTGCTTCCGACACCATTAGCAGGCATCACCTTCACCCAAGGCTGGTTGACCTTTGCCACCCATTTAGTACCCGAAGCCACTTTCACCGACTCCATTCCACCTGTAGCACCCAAGGTGAACTCCTGGGCATCGATGGTGAAGCCAGAAATGCCTTCCTCATCCGAATCATCACAAGCAGCAATAAAACACAAGCTTGCAAAGAGGCATAAATATATTTTAAACAATGGTTTCATATAGATTCTTTTTTGTTATTTATCTATTTATTCTTTCAAATAATCACATCCACGAATATCCTGTTCCGGATCGTAGATGAGGAGATATCTTCCCTCTTTAATCAGATCGCAAACATTGGAAAGATTGAGAGAGATATTTGGATTATCCTTTATCTCAAAAACGATAATAGCCGATGATATCGTATCAGAAATCTTTCGCAAATCATTTCCACCAATACAGAATTGTCTCAAACTCGGACATAAGCCTAAATTGCCCGGCCATTTTCTCAACAAGCGGTTACCATTCTCATCGCGCTGGTTACGTACAGCATAAACAGTTAATGTGGCAGCGTCCATCGGTCCGGTAGGAACTTCCGTAAAGCGGTTGTTACTTAGATCCACACCATAAAGGAAAGGCATATTTTTCCCATTAAAATCATCCGGAAGCTTTGATAAGTGATTATAAGTCAAGTCGAATGTTTTCATCATATACGAATATTTTGATGCATTGAATGTACCTTTCGGTATCTCTTCTATTCCATTACCGTTCAGTCCTAAAGCTGACACCTGAGAATTTGTATCAAACAGTATCTTCGGGAATTTTTTCAATTTATTCCCCCCCAATGCAATCGTACTGGCATTTACGCCATTAAAAGTTCCATTCTCTTCACCCTCAAATCCATCAATTTCATTGAATGAAAAATTAACAGAAGACATTACATATACAGATTGCGAACTGAATATATTAGGGAATTTCTTCAATTTATTATAAGCAAAAGAGAAAGACTCCACATCAGCATATCCGCAGAAATGTCCACTTTCATCACGTGGCAATTCCTCTATCTGATTGTGATCCATTGACAATTGTACCAAAATAACATCACTACCGAATGCTTTCTCAATCTTTTTAATCTGATTGTATGCACAATCCAGTTTACCAAGTTTTTTCACCATTGACATATCCGGCAAAACAGTCAGTTTATTATAAGTCAAATAAAAGATCTGCAATGTTTTACTTATACTTTCGCTGGCTACAAACTTACCTAAATCCTCATGAAAATCTCCCAAACTCGGATTACTCGCCAAGTTGAATGATTGAAGGTTCGGCAGTTTATTCAGTTCTTCCGGAAGTTTTGTCATAGACGGACAATTGTAAATTTCAAGGTCTGTCAGATTCTCCAGCCCACTTAGGTCAGTCCCCGGTTCAAATCCTTCGAATTTACCGTTGGCAATATACAAATATTGCAATTTCTTCAGGTTTCCAATAGAAGCGGGTATTCTATGAATTCCATTTGTCAACCGATTGACCGGGACATCTTTCAAAGAAGGACGATTGGCTTTGCTATTTACAGTAGGCTGAGAAAAACGACTGGGTATCCCCTCTTTCTGCCACTTCAAAGCAGCTTGTATCGGTTCGGAGAAATACGATTCAATATCCACCTTTACAAACTTATTATAATAATCACTCCTTATAGAGTTCTTCTGTACTTCAGTCAATTCAGTTCCCATCGTCTTCTCAATGATGTTATCACCTACTTGGTCGGAATGATTACCTAAAGATAAAGTTCTAAGCTCCGTTAAGTCTCCTAAAGATTCAGGAATATCACCTTCAGGACCGAACGCACCGATAGAAAGACCTGTGACACGTCCTTTGGCATCCAAATCGACACCAGGTTGATCTCCCCACAAATCAATATCTTTATTGAAATCCCAGTTAGTACCTAAAGGATATGTAGTACCCGAATAACTCCATCCCTTCTGATTCTTTTCTGGAATAGACGGGCCTTTCAAGGCTTCCCACATTTCTTTCAGAACAAGATAGTCCTTAATACTGCCGGTAGTTTTACTGAAGTTAATCGGAACGTTAACTTCAGTAGTCACATTATCCAGCACTTCAAAGTCAGCACCGTTTACTTCTCCATATTCCAAAGACCCCTTATTTTTCTTTTTAGTCGTATAACTTTTAATCTTATATTTACCGGCAGAAAGACGGAATAATGAATCACTGACAGCCACGGATATCTTCTTTCCACTATCATCCAGCTTCTCTGTATACTTTACGGCAATATTCTCAAGAGTCGTCTCTTTTTTCGTAAACTGTTCCTGTACCGTTACATTGATGTATTTGATATCGGAGAAAACATAATCTTCGCCTATTGCCCGAGTGGATGGTAGAAATTTTTTAGTTATAGTAAATTTCACTATCCCTCGATTCACTACTTTCACCTGTATGTCTTGTACAGCTAACCCACCATTTACTACAGTCAAAATTGTCTTTTTATCCGGTTCGCCGGAAAGAATCTGTTTCAAATCCTGCGTAGTTCCATCTGCTTTATACAGATAGAAACCGATAATCTGATAAGTTCCGGCCATCAATTGAAGTTTGTCACTTCTCAAGCCAAATTCACTATCGTCACCCATCGCTTCCAGACCGACAGTCTGTACAATTTCAGTACCGTCTTCCTGATTGATAAGCACGATTTTCATTTTTTGCGCATCACGCAAATAATCCAGCTCATTCGTACTGGCACGTGTACCTGTCGAAACACCTTTATAAAGTTTGAACTGAGCATATCCATATCCTGCCTGAAGTACGTCATCATCGTCAGAGCAACTTCCAGCTGTAAACCCTAAAGTAAACAACATGCAAGAAAGGACAAACATTTTTATAAATAATATCTTAGTTTTCATATAAGCTAAATTTTACATGTTATCAATCCTCATATCGGGGTTGAATCAGCAATACTCCTAAAATAGTTTCATTATCCATTAATTTAATAACCATAGGCTTTGTTCCATTCTTGCTTTCGTCCATACCTGAAACATTGACAAATGCACTTGTCATATACCTTCCCTCAACTTCAATTCCTTCCCATACGGTATCCTGACCATTATGCTTAGTTTCAGCTTGCAAATTCCAACCGGAGTAGCCATTTACAATAATATGGAATGGATCATAATTAACACCTAAAGTCAACGATGAAACCAAAAATACATTTGTAGTACCATATTCACTTTCTAATTGTTCATCTGGCATATCCGAAGGTACAGCTTTCACAGGATTGCCTGTACCATCCAAAATAGGTTCACCACTTTCTTTAACCAAAGATATCAGATCTCCTGCCACTCCTTCCTGTTTTATATCAGCAATTATATTTTCATCATATTCCTTTGGAATCCCCTTTTCAAGTAAAACAAGATCGGATAGATGATCCTTAATTTCAGCATATATAACGTTAGGAAATGCTAATACATACGCAGTTCTTGCTTTCGAATTATTTGCGCTTGCTGCTATATTAATATTCCCTTCTTTATCATCATCTATCCAAAGCCAACGATTAAAGGAATCCATTATTGTATAAGAATATTCAAGCTCCCATGTCATCTGATTCCGTTCTGCCACATATTCCACACATACCAAGGTATATTCATCATTCTTAGCCATTACCGTTACAGGAACTCCCTCGCTATCATAACTATTATCGCCTGCAGTATAACTTTCTCCATCAACCGAGACTTCTATGTTGTCTTTCAGAGTACCAATAATTCTATCAGCAGGAATACCTTCATACTTCACAGGGACTTTTGCAACAGCTCCGCTTCTACTTTCAATTGTCAGAAAGCCGGTAATTTCATTCTTTTTATATTGCATTATCATCTGTGGAGTGACGCTGACATTATCTCCAGCATTGCCAGATACAACTTCGCTGTCTGATGCTCTACGATTGAATTCCATCCATTCGGGGTTACTTTTCAAAGCCCAATCCTCATTAGCTTCTAACACCAATATGTCAGTTCCATCAAAATTGATGACAAAAGGATTTTCTTCTGTGTACATTACAGACTTGTCCGCATTGAAAGCCCGAACTTCATAACCAGTAGACGGACGCGTCACCTCCGCTATCACCTGCTGGCTTCCTGCCAGCTTCATAGTCAGCTCTGCCTTATAAGATTTTAACAGTTCGGTAGCATCATCACTAATATGGATAGTGACTGTCTGCTTTCCGGCATTGCCTGAACAAACGAACGTCCTCTCACCATCCTGTTCAAAATAGCACCATAACGATGAGGAAGTCAATATCCAGTTATCGGCAGCCTCAAAAGTCAGTGTCTTGGTATCTCCGATTTCACATTCTATTTTCTGCAAATCCGGGAATACAGGCGTTGTAGTCTCGTCATCATCACTGCA
The DNA here is from genome assembly GCF_015667765.1 of Bacteroides sp. 1001302B_160321_D4. Taxonomy (NCBI): domain Bacteria; kingdom Pseudomonadati; phylum Bacteroidota; class Bacteroidia; order Bacteroidales; family Bacteroidaceae; genus Bacteroides; species Bacteroides sp. 1001302B_160321_D4. The sequence goes on from NZ_JADPLO010000027.1 coordinate 28,659, forward strand.
AGCAGATACGAAGAGACAAAACACTAACGTAATCAATTGCAAATAATATTTCATTATATCTTTCATATTTATTTCCGATTATAGTTTAGAGTCCTTCCTCTTTCTTATACTGTTCCGCTTCTTCATCACTAATCCACTCCAAGATATTCACATAAGTACCTACTGTACCTTTACCCACCACATAAATAGTGCTATATAAGAATACGAATTTCTGGCATACATTATAATAAGAATCGTACGCAACAGGCTGAGTACACATCAGCTTTCCATTACCGTAAATGGTTCCGAAGGCTTCTGCCGTACTACCTATAATTTGATCATCAAACTCTACAAATGGTTTCAACGGATCGGAAGGATCATACTTAATTTTAAGATCATAATTCTTGTAGAAAAAATCATGTAATATGATAGTATTATCTTCCGTCTTGTCTCTTTCTGCCTGCAATAACCGATGTTCCGTATCCGTCATATATGCATTAAAGAAAGAAGAAGTCAATAGACAATAGCCTTCAAAAGTACTTAGTTCGAAAGGACATGCTTTTTGCATTTGAACACGAGTACGTGTACCGTACAAATCCCATATATTTTCATCTTTCGGAAGCAAATTGAACGTAACCGACAAAGAGTCAGTTTTACCTATATTTTCATAAACACCCTTCATCCGGAACTTTGCAACTCGCTCCCCTGCTTTAATGGTTACCGTATTTGATTCAACTACATATTGCTTTTTTTCAATTGCATTACTAGCCTTATCGTCTACTTCCACACCAAAAGAACGGTCATAATCGCATATATTCGTAGCTACTACCGGAATCTCAAACCATTTCTCGCTGTCCTGCACCGGATACATAGATAATGTATCGGAGAACATCACGTAGTCGGAACCGCTGTAAGTCGTCCGGGAAAGATCATTACATCCCCAGAATCCGACAGCCAACGTCGTAAGTGTTACTATTCCTGTTATTAATCGTTTCATTGTTTCTCTATATTATCTTTATACATTATTTATTGCTTTCATTAGGTGCTAGATCTACGCCAGGAGCATCCAACTCATGTTGTGGAATAGGCCATACAAAACGAGGATCGTCTTTCTCTAACTTCAACGTATTACCCGGAGAGATAGTCGAAGTTTGCTCTTTACGTTCAAATCCCTCATGCCAACGTTTCAAGTCGTTAAGACGGAAACCTTCCATAAAGAGTTCTTTCATACGTTCTTCACTGACAGTTTTAAACCAATTTTCTTCTGTAAGCGTAGTAGAGCCACCATAAGAAGAATAACGAGCCATACGTAAAGTAGAAATATCAATTCCTGCTTTTCCATAATAAGATGCTCCCATCCGGCAATAAGCCTCTGCACGAATCAGATATTGTTCCGCTAACCGGAACGGTTTCGGCATGGATACACACAGCAATCTTTGGCTTATAAAATCCTGATTTCCCATGTATTTAACCAAAAGAGGCCAAGTCAACCCATGAGAGAATCCGGTCGTTGCCGTAGCGAAATAAGCATTATAGCGTAAATCAGCATTGGCATAGGCATCCAATGCCCATTTAGCTGGTACATAATCCGGTTTATAAGATGTATAATCATAATTGAGGAATACAGTGCCTAATGCCCCTCCATAGGAATTTACCTCAAACATTACTTTCCAAATGATTTCAGTAGAATTATCATACTGCCACATGTATGCAAAATCATTATAAGTAACCGAATAACTATGCTTGGTTGCATCAGCTAATATATATTTCTTACTATCTATTACTTTAGTAGCATATTCAACAGCTTTCTCCCACTTCCGCATATACAGGTACATACGAGCATATAAAGCATTGACTGTACCAATCGTGAAATATGCAGAATTATAAATAACCTCAGTGTCATCATCCGTAGCCAGATATTCGGCCGATCTAGCCAAATCATCCAATACAAACTGATACGAATCTTTTAAAGAAGCACGTTTTACAGGTCCCGGATTAACGTAGCTGGACTGCAGTACAACTCCCAGTTCATTGGCAGCTTCTTCGTCACTTTCATAAGCTTTACAGAAACACTTCAACAGTTCTGAATAAGCCAGCGCACGGGCAAAATAGATATGACCTTTATAGGTATCCAACTTGTCCAGTTGTTCATCATCTGAAGTGTTGGCCTCTACAGCAGCAATGTTATCAAGAACAAAATTGCAACGTCCGATGACAGTATACAAGCCACCATACACATATTCCACCTGTTTATTGATAGCCAATATTTCATTACGCCATACATCACCATAGATATTTGTATATCCTTTAACAGCGTATACCAGATCCGTCTGAATATCAGGCAATAAAGTCAAGTATCCGCTATATAGGCTGGCATTTTTAAACTGTGCATAAATACCGACCAAAGCTTGGCGTACATCGCTCACTGTCTTAATAGCCTCTTCTTGCGGAATTGCATCTTGCGGATATTTATCAAGACAGGAAGATGCCGAAAGCAATACCGCAACTAAAACTATATATAATTTTATTTTTCTTATCATCACTGATTAATTTTAGAATGAAACTTCCAGTCCGAATGTAAACTGACGGGACATAGGGTATTGAGCCTTATACACATTGGAGGTAGACTCCGGATCCATCCCTGTAAAACTTGTAAATGTCAACAAATTCTGTCCCTGCGCATAAATACGGGCACTACTTAAAAAATTAGTCCGCTGCAACCATTTCTGTGGGAATGTATAGCTAAGCATTAAATTTTTCAGACGCAGGAAAGAAGCATCTTCCAAGAATCGTGAATCTAGTTGAGGAGTAACTCCATAACGAGGGATATCAGTCACATCTCCCGGCTTTTTCCATCGATCATAAAGCATACGTTTTGACTGATTGTAGGCACTGAACAGTCCGTTGCTCTCTTGAAAAACTCTGTCATTGTTTAGCATCCAGCGATCGGCCACCCACGTGAACTGTGCGGAAAGTGAAAATCCTTGCCAAGAAAGTGTAGTACCAAAACCACCTTGCCAAGGAGCTTCATGTGTCTTACCCAGCATCACTTTGTCACTTTCATTATATTCTGTAGTAATTTCACCGTCTTTGGTATACCATAAAGCATCTCCATTAGTAGGATTGACTCCTGCATAACGGTTCAGATAAAATTCACCTAACGGATGACCTACCGCAACCATTCTACCAGTATCAGAGGCTACATATTCTGTTATCCCATTATAAAGCTCGGTTATCTCATTTTTATTATATGAAACATTGGCGTTCACATTCCATGTAAAGTCTTTGATGCGAAGTACGTCTGCACTGACATTAATTTCTACACCACGGTTTCGCATAGCTCCCACATTATCCCAACGAGTTCCAAAACCGCTAGTTGTGTAAGAAATGGGAACTGCCATCAACATATTAGTAGTTTTCTTATTATAAAATTCCACATCCAAATTTATACGATCAATAAAACCTAAATGCAGTGCCACATTAGTAGCCCATGTAGACTCCCAACTTAATTCTTCATTTCCCAACTGGGAAATAGCAATACCTGATTCATTGTTATACTTATATCCACCGGAAACTAAAGCCAGATGTTCATAGTTATTAATAGAAGAGTTGCCCGATGTACCGGTATTAATCGCTATTTGCGCATTAGTAAGCCATTTATATTTTTGCATGAACTTCTCCTTACGGAGATTCCACATAAACCCGACTGACCAAAAAGCTCCCCAATGTTTATCTGTTCCGAAACGGGAAGATCCATCCCCACGAACCGAAAAGTCAGCATAGTAACGATCATCATAATTATATTCACCACGACCAAAAAAAGAGAGAAAAGAATATTCCGTAACGGGATCTCCCCATGATGAAGCGGTAGAACCGGAAGACAAGTTTGTCAAAATATCATTTGTCTGTCCACGAGTCGTAACCTGAAAACCTTCATAATGATAATCGACTCCTTCCTGCCCAACCATAAAGTTGAATGAATGAACATCATTCAACATAAAACGGTAGTTTGCCGTATTTGTAATCATCAGATTAAGCATATCATACGAACTACGCTGGGCACCTCCATAATTATTATTTGGCTTATAACTCGGAAAACTTCGATAAAAAGAAGTAGTATGACCATAATCTGTACTTAGTTGTGAACGAATTGTGAGATTCTTTATAGGTGTAGCTTCAGCATAGAAAGTAGATAAAAGTTTATACTTCTTATTTGATAACGGATTGTTTTCCATCCATGCTAACGGATTCTCCGTCGTTCCTTTCCAACTGCCGTCATCCTGAAGAGCCAGACTTCCATCCTCCTTATAAGGATTCCAGTAAGGCAACATGAAAAAAGATGCGGAAATAGGAGCCCACAATGCATATTCACCATCATCACTCTGTTCTACCTCCTGATAAGTAAACATTGTATTCGTTCCTATTTTCAACCATTTATTAGCTTTCGCCTCCACATTGGCACGGAAGTTAACACGCTCAAATGTAGAACCTACTGCAATACCATCCTGATCATAATAGCTTCCCGAAACATAATAATTTAACTTTTCCGTACCACCATTTACTGATAACTCGTAATTCTGCAAGGGTGCTTTGTCATTGTATACCTTATCCAGCCAATTGATATTTATCTTACTTAATTTCTCGTAATCCTGTCCTTTATCCAATCCCACTTCTTTTTCAAACTGAATACGTTCGTTCGTATCCATCTGATCCCAGTCCTTTGAAGCTAATTGGGAAAAACCTAGTTGTGTACGGAAAGTAATCTTGGCAGCTTCCCCCATACGTCCACGCTTGGAAGTGATTACTACCACGCCATTAGAAGCACGTGCGCCATAGATAGAAGTAGAAGAAGCATCTTTCAACACTGAAATGCTCTCAATATCATTAGGACTAATCGTGTTGAAATCTGAACTTGAAATAGCCACTCCATCCAATATAAAAAGAGGATCTTTCCCCGAATTAATTGAATTTGTTCCGCGAATACGAAAAGTTGCTGCCTTACTGGGTTCACCTGATTCAGAAAGCACCATTAATCCCGGTGCCTGCCCTTGCAGTGCCTGATCGAAACTCGGAGCAGGAACATCTTCCATCTTTTCAGCTTTTACCGTAGATACAGAACCTGCAATCGTACCTTTCTTACGTACACCGTAGGCAACAACCACTACTTCTTCTACCATTTGTGCATCACTCTCCATCTTCAGATTCATGCGAGTGGCAGCAGACACCTGCTTTTCCATCGTTTTCATTCCAATGTAAGAAAACTGCAAAATGGCGGGAGATTTCGTCACTGTGATACTGTAATTACCATTCATGTCGGTAATTACTCCGTTCGTCGTACCCTTCTCCAAAACAGACACACCAATCATCGGCTGATTGTCTTCCGCCGAAATAATGTGTCCCGTTACCTGATATCCACCCTGTGCAAAAAGCAACAGGGGGATACTTGTCAGAGTAAAGAGTACAAACAAGAGAATTGATTTTCTCATCTTTGATACTTTGATTTTAAATTAATGAAATTGATTTATTTTTATAGATTTATCTACAATAAGGAATACGCAGTCTTTGCGTAGAATAATACACTCCTTTCCCAAAATCGGTTTATGCATTTTCTGCACCGACTTGGGACAGGCTATTATTATCTATAAATATAGAATAGGAATAGACTAACTTGGCAAATTCTTAATATTGCGCCAAATATCCAAATAGATTTTTCGTGTTACTGCTGTGTGAATTAAATGTATGACCATCTGCTCTCTTAAGTTATAAATTAAACACTAATATCACTTGTTCTGTTTAGGTGTTATACACTTCTAATATTGTTCTATTTTGGCTACAAATATATATATTATATTTAAATAAAAGAAACAATATGTCGCATATTTTATACCAAATTTCCACTTATATCTTTTTGATACATATTTAAGTACACAAACCCATAAATGAAAATAAATCCACAACATATTTCAATGATAGTTGAATATAAATGTTCATTTTGATAGTTACTTTAATTGCTCAAATAACAACATCACAACTCATACAAAATAGCTTATTAAGAGGATTCAATATAGAAAAGATAATTATTCAAAACTATTTCCTATTTTTGCAGTCATTATATATAAATAAGGTATAAGATGAACTACGGATTTGTAAAAGTAGCTGCAGCCGTGCCACACGTAAAAGTGGCTGACTGTAAATTCAATGTAGAGAAGATAGAAAGTCTGATTGCAGTGGCTGAAGGAAAAGGAGTGCAGATCATCATTTTCCCGGAAATGAGTATCACCGGATATACTTGTGGTGACCTATTTGGACAACAACTTTTGCTAGAAGAAGCAGAAATGGGGCTGATGCAAATTCTGAATAACACCCGTCAATTAGATATCATTTCTATTGTTGGCATGCCTGTCGTTGTCAATTCGACAGTAATCAATGCAGCCGTAGTGATTCAGAAAGGGAAAGTGTTGGGAGTTGCAGCCAAGACCTATCTGCCGAATTATAAAGAATTCTACGAACAACGTTGGTTCACATCAGCGCTTCAGTTGACTACAAACAACGTACGCCTGTGTGGACAAATCGTTCCCATAGGTGCAAATCTGCTTTTTGAGACTTCAGATACGACTTTTGGCATTGAGATATGCGAAGACCTTTGGTCTACTATACCTCCAAGTTCCTCACTGGCACTGCAAGGGGCAGAAATTCTGTTCAATATGTCTGCTGATAATGAAGGCATTGGAAAGAACAATTATCTTTGTTCTCTCATCAGCCAACAATCTGCACGTTGTATTGCCGGATATGTATTCTCGTCTTGTGGCTTTGGAGAATCTACTACCGATGTGGTTTTTGCCGGTAATGGGCTGATTTATGAAAACGGTTCACTGCTTGCACGCAGCGAACGTTTCAGTATGAAAGAGCAACTGATCATCAGTGAAATTGATGTGGAACGCATCCGGGCAGAACGCAGGATAAATACTACCTTCGCCGCTAATCAGGCAAATTTAGGAGACAAGAAGGCGGTTTCTATCGCGACAGAATTTGTCAACAGCAAAGAACTGACCTTAACCCGGAAGTTCAATGCCCATCCTTTCGTACCACAAGGAATTGAGCTAAATGAACATTGCGAAGAAGTATTCTCTATCCAAGTGGCCGGACTAGCACAAAGATTAGTTCACACCGGAGCCAAAACAGCTGTAGTGGGTATTTCAGGCGGACTAGACTCAACACTGGCACTGCTCGTCTGCGTGAAGACTTTTGATAAACTGGGATTGTCCCGGAAAGGTATTCTCGGAATCACAATGCCGGGCTTTGGTACGACCGACCGCACCTACCATAACGCCATTGATCTAATGAAATCATTAGGTATATCCATCCGTGAAATTAGTATTAAAGATGCCTGCATCCAACATTTTAAGGACATCGAACATGACATGAATGTACATGACGTTACATACGAGAATTCGCAAGCACGCGAACGTACACAAATACTAATGGATGTGGCCAATCAGACTTGGGGAATGGTTATTGGCACAGGGGATTTATCCGAACTTGCATTGGGATGGGCTACTTACAACGGCGATCACATGTCCATGTACGGGGTAAATGCGAGTGTTCCCAAAACACTTGTGAAATATTTAGTACAATGGGTGGCAGAAAACGGTATGGACGAAAACTCGAAAGCTACTTTACTTGATATTGTAGATACTCCTATTAGCCCGGAATTGATTCCGGCGGATGAGAACGGAGAAATTAAACAGAAAACAGAAGATTTGGTAGGTCCTTATGAACTGCACGACTTCTTCCTATATTATTTCTTACGTTTCGGCTTCCGGCCTTCCAAGATATTCTATTTGGCAAAAACGACATTCAAAGATATGTATGATGAAGAAACCATCAAGAAATGGCTTTCCACTTTCTTCCGTCGTTTCTTCAATCAGCAGTTCAAACGTTCTTGCTTACCGGACGGCCCTAAAGTCGGAAGTATTTCTATTAGTCCACGGGGGGATTGGAGGATGCCTAGTGATGCCAATTCAGCTATGTGGCTTAAAGAAATAGAGAATTTATAGGGAAGCACAAACATCAAACTATTCTCACTGCTATGAGAAAAAATTCTCACTATAATGAGAAAATCTTCTCATAGTAATGAGTATTTTTTCTCATAGCAGTGAGAATAGTTGAGAAAATATAACGCCTCATCATAGCTTCGATACAACATTTTAGCAAGACATGTATCTGCACAAAATTACATACTAAAGTCCCTCTGTACACATAACTTTTCTTCTTATTTGCTCTATATCCGCTTCTTTAATCCTCCGAATGATATTTTTATAAATACGATGAAAGCCAAAACCGCCTTCAGTCATTTCATGAATCGCGTCTTCTTTTGAAACATTCTGAAATACCACTCGATAAAGTGCGCAAACAGCTCCTGTGCGATCTGATCCGTGATGGCAATGGATAACAATCGGCGCTTTACGATTCTTTATAATACGCAATGCTTCAATCAACTGTTCTTCATTGATGGAATGAGCTTTGGTCTTTACCCGATGAAGCTTTACGTTCGTTCCTGCGGCTTCATCATCATCGCTATGTCTATTACGGAGATTGAGAGCTTCGCCAATACCATACTTTTCTAAAGCTTTAAAGTCTTCATGCGAAGGTTGCTCTGAACGATATACACCCGAATCGATCTTGTACAGATTGGTTAATTCACTATCAGGAAGAGTAATCTTCTCTACTTTCAAATTCTGACTAAAAATAGATATAGAGAAGATTACTCCCAAAAGTAGGCTTAACAGGATTCTTTTCTGCATAAGTCTATATTGTTATTATAAAAAGATCAAAGTACTCCCTTGCTGGATGGAAGTTCAAAATGATAGATATCTCTTTTGATTGCCATTTTCAAGGCACGGGCAAGGGCTTTAAAAATACCTTCTATCTTATGATGTTCATTTTGTCCTTCCGCCTTGATGTTCAGATTCATTTTTGCCGCATCACTTAGTGACTTAAAGAAATGAAGGAACATTTCCGTCGGCATCTCCCCTATCTTCTCACGCTTGAATTCGGCATCCCAAACCAGCCAGGGACGACCACCAAAGTCCAGACAAACCTGACAAAGACAATCATCCATCGGTAAAGCATAGCCATAACGTTCAATTCCACGCTTACTACCTAAAGCCTGGTAAATACATTCTCCTAATGCAATAGCAGTATCTTCGATCGTATGATGCTCGTCTACCTCCAGATCTCCTTTCACACGGATTGTCAAGTCCATACCGGAGTGTTTTCCAATCTGCTCGAGCATGTGGTCGAAAAAGCCAAGACCGGTAGAGATGTCACAAGTGCCGTTTCCATCCAAGTTCAAAGCCACATCAATATCTGTTTCTTTTGTTGTACGACGTACTTCCGCTTTCCGTTCTCCGGCAAAAAGGAACTCGGCTATCTGATCCCAGTCAGTTGTTGCAAGAGCGCAGACTTCTTCCAATCCTTTTTCTTTCAGGGTTTCAGGTGAATTTTGCAGATAAATTGCCCGGCAACCCATATTTTTGGCAAGTTCCACATCCGTAGGACGGTCGCCTATAACAAAACTTCCGGCAAGATCGTATTCCGGATTATTTAGGTACTTCGTCAACATTCCGGTACGTGGTTTACGGGTGGGCGCATTATCTTCTGGGAAACTACGGTCTATCAGAATCTCATCAAAAGTAATCCCCTCTCCTTCTAATGTTTTAAGCATCAGATTATGGGCAGGCCAAAACGTTTCTTCCGGGAAAGAAGATGTACCCAATCCATCCTGATTGGTGACCATCACAAATTCAAAATCGAGTTTACTGCGAATAAAACCTAAATTACAGAATACTTTCGGATAGAATTCCAGCTTCTCCAATGAGTCGAGTTGGTAATCTACGGGAGGTTCGATCACCAACGTACCATCTCTATCTATAAATAATACTTTCTTCTTCATAAATTATCCCGGGTATTTTTTAAGGGTGGCTAATAGTGTATTATTCTCTACACGGGTACCGACAGTCACACGCAAACAGTTGCAGCAAAGCGAAATGTTATGGCGATTACGCACAATAATTCCTTCACCTACCAAATAATTGTAGATTTTCACGGCATCCGTCACTTTTGCCAAAAAGAAATTCGCATCAGACGGAAACAGTTTAATGGTACATGGAAGCTTTTCAAATTCCGCTTCCAAATAGTCACGTTCTTCCTTCAGAGTTTTCACCCAACGTTCTATCTCATAATGTTTATGCAACATGGCGATGGCTTGCTGTTGAGTCAACTGGTTGACATTATAGGGATATTTGATTTTACTAAGAATATCAATAATCTCTTTGGAAGCAAAAGCCATTCCCAAACGGATAGCAGCACATCCCCAGGCTTTGGAGAATGTCTGGAATACGACGAGATTGGGATATTTATCCAACTCTTCGAGGAAAGACGGAGCTTTAGAAAAATCATTGTAAGCCTCATCCAACATTACCAATCCTTCAAACTGACAAAGAATCTTTTCTATTTCGGAACGAAGCAAATCATTTCCTGTCGGATTATTAGGAGAGCAAAGGAAAATCAGTTTGGTATGCTCGTCGGTAGCTGCCAGCAATTTGTCAGCAGAGAACTGGAAGTCATCATCCAACAATACTTTCCGATATTCCACATCGTTTACATCGGCACAGACCTGATACATTCCATAGGTAGGATCGATAGCTACTACATTATCTTTACCCGGTTCGCAGAAAGCACGAAAGACCAAGTCGATGGCTTCATCACTGCCGTTTCCGAGAAAAATATGTTCGGGAGATACTTTCTTAATTTTCGACAACAATGTTTTCAGTTCACACTGCATAGGGTCCGGATAACGGTTGTGAGGCGTATTGTACGGATTTTCGTTTGCATCCAGGAAAACAGAAGCGGTGACTCCTTTATATTCATCACGTGCCGAAGAGTAAGGCTTTAATTTCCAGATATTCGGCCGGGTTAATTCTTGTAATGTTTTCACTTCTTTAAATTTTAAGTTATGAATTTTGAATTGCTTTGAGACGAACTGTGACCGCATTCTTATGCGCGTCCAAATGTTCGTTAGCCGCCATCTCCTCAATAGCAGGACCAATAGCCTTTATTCCTTCCGGGAGAATTTCCTGGAACGTAATCTTGCGGATAAAACTATCCAGACTGACGCCACTATATGCTTTGGCATAACCGTTGGTAGGCAAGGTATGATTTGTTCCGGAAGCATAGTCACCGGCACTTTCGGGAGTTAACGATCCAAGGAAAACAGAACCGGCATTTGTTACACGCTCTGCTACTTCCATGTAGTTTTCCGTTTCTATTATTAAGTGTTCCGGCGCGTATGCGTTAGTCAGTTCCAATGCTTCATCCAAATCCTTTACTAAAATCAGTTTACTATTCTCTAATGATTTTGCAGCAATTTCACGACGGGGCAATTCGGCTAATTGACGTTCTACTTCCGCCATTACTTCTGTTTGAAGCTTCTCGGAAGTGGTAATCAATATAGCCTGGCTATCTATTCCGTGTTCTGCCTGTGACAAAAGATCTGCTGCTACAAAAACCGGGTTGGCAGATGCATCAGCCAGAACTTCGACTTCAGAAGGGCCGGCAGGCATATCAATAGCTACATCACGCAGGCTTACCAACTGTTTGGCAGCTGTCACATATTGATTACCTGGACCAAATATCTTATATACTTTAGGTACACTCTCCGTTCCATAGGCCATAGCGGCAATAGCCTGCACACCACCAGCCTTGAATATTTTACTGACACCTGCCAGTTGCGCAGCAAAAAGAATAGCCGGATGAATATTTCCATTCTTATCGGGAGGCGTGCAAAGTACGATTTCCTTGCATCCTGCAATTTTAGCCGGAACAGCCAACATCAATACAGTTGAGAAAAGTGGTGCTGTTCCACCCGGAATATACAATCCCACTTTTTCGATTCCTACCGATTTTTGCCAGCAAGTCACACCGTTCATTGTTTCTACCTTCTTTCCGATAAAACGTTGGGAAGCATGAAAGGTTTCAATATTTTGTTTTGCCAGGGAGATGGCTGCTTTCAGTTCATCGCTTACCAATGTTCCGGCAACCTGTATCTCTTCAGGAGTCACAGCAAGCGCAGACAAGGCGACTTTATCAAAAGTAGCTTCATATTCCAAGACGGCTTTGTCACCTTCTGCCCTTACCTTATTTATAATAGAGCGAACAGTGTCGAACAAATTTTCCGTATTCAGTGCCGGACGTTTCAAAAGTTCCGTCCACTGTTCTTTTGAGGGATATTTAATCAATCTCATGGTTACTATTTTATTAGATGCCTATATATTTATACAATCATCTTTTCAATCGGCAGTACTAAAATACCTTCCGCTCCCAGTCCTTTCAGTTTTCCAATGATTTCCCAAAAACGTTTTTCATCAAGTACTGTATGGACAGAGCACCAGCCTTCCTGTGCTAACGGCATCACCGTAGGGCTCTTCATACCCGGCAATACAGCAATGATTTCTTCCAGTTTATCTTTCGGAGCATTCATCAATACATATTTTTTATCTTCGGCTGTTTTTACTGCATTCATGCGGAACAGCAGTTCTTCGAGCACTTCTTTTTTCTCGTCGCTCATATTCTTGTTGCCAATCAGCAATGCTTCCGACTTCATTACGACTTCCACTTCTTTCAAACGGTTACTTACTAACGTAGAACCGGAGCTTACAATATCGAAAATAGCATCAGCCAATCCAATTCCCGGAGACACTTCTACGGAACCGGTAATTACATGAATTTCAGCATTTACACCATTTTTCTTCAGGAAGTTGCGAAGAATAACCGGATAAGAAGTAGCGATCTTCTTACCGTTAAACCATGACAAACCGGGATATTCAATATCTTTCGGCATAGCCAATGAAAGGCGACACTTACTGAATCCCAAACGTTTGATGATTTCCGCATCTTCTTCCTTTTCCATAAATTCATTTTCGCCAACAATTCCCAAGTCTGCCACACCGGTAGCCACTGTCTGCGGGATATCATCATCACGAAGGAATAGAACTTCAATAGGGAAATTGGAAGACTGCACCAATAAGGTACGTTTTGTAGTGCTCAACTTAATATCCGACTCTCCTAAAAGTGCCATTGTCTCTTCGAAGAGACGTCCTTTGGCTTGTACTGCGATTCTTAACATGACTTTATTTAATTTTTAATTATAATATGCGTTGAGAAATAAAAAAGGCTTACCGTATTCGGCAAGCCTTAGTTATCGTTTATATAGTTATACACAATATCATCCACGCCCACCGATTATTCGTTAGGAAAATGATGATGATGATGTGTAGTTGTATATTTCATATTTCTTTTATTAACTGCGACAAAAGTAAAGCATTTGTTTGAAACCACCAAACATTTATCACAAAAACTTGAGTTTTTATTTCAAATTAAAGGCAATATCTCTTCCGGCTCTACATCACATTTCGTAAAATGCATTTCGTCTTTCGACTTTTCTTTCGAGAAAGTAAAGTAGGTACAAACCGATTCTGTGCATACTTCTCCATCCTCATTATATAATTTTGCTTCAACAATGACAATGTTCCGCTTCACTTCTTTAATAGAGGCGCGCAATACAATATGAGAATCTTTGGTATCAACAGATTTTCGGTAACGGGTTTCCATCTTCGAAGTCACTCCAGTCGTTTGTAGTTTACGAAGCACCACCCACGCACAGATTTCATCCATCAAAACTGCTTGAATACCGCCATGCAAAGTGTCAATCCAGCCTTGATACTCGGGACGTGGCTTCCAAATGCTCACTACTTCGTCACCATCCTCATAAAATTCCATTTTTACTCCAGCTTCATTATTAGGAGCACAACCGAAACAATTGTACCCTTCCAAACCCTTCCAGGGATTTATTATCTTCTTCATAGTTCTCTCTTTTAGTTAGTTTTACTTCCCAAATATAAGCAATTTATGAAAAGGAGATGCAATTTTCACTGATTTACTTTCTAATACAACGAATAGCGAAAGCTTTCGTATCAATACCCGCATTAGATTCTTCTATGATATTCGTATCACTTTTCATGTAGAAAACCTTAGTATCGATGGTGGCATTTGTATTGTCCAATGTCCAATATGCCAAATGTTTGTTCTCATAATCTGCTTGAAAAGCCCCTACATACATTCCTACAGGAATACCATTAAAACCGGATAAATTAGTTGCAGGTTGCACTTGTTCTTCCGTCTTCAGGGACAACCAGGTCCCTGACTTCAACAAAGAAGCTTCCCCCTTCAAGTAGTCTTTTAAAATATTCCAGTCTTCCCAATTCGGTATACTCCAGTGAGTTGGCAAGATCCTACCGGAAAGCGCAACATTAGCGGTATAAAAATAATGCTCTGTAGTAGATTGCAAATATCCGGCTATATTTGCTGTTACCTGATTCAATTTAGGGAGCGCATCACCGTTTACATATAAAGATGTCTCCAAATTACTCCTCATCCAGTATTGAGTTCCGATCTTCACTAGCGGATAATTATGGATGACTCCTCCACGAACATCACGAACAATATCTTCCTGTGCCAAAACAGGTAACACATCATCTGCCAGTGTTACTGATAAGGAGATTGTTCCGTCTGCCAGCACATAAACATTATTACGAGCCAATAAAGTGCCATCCACATAGGTTAATGAATGATCTTCCATATTCCATGATACACTTCCACCATTCACTTTTCCTGATTTTCCTAATAACTGTGCTACAATCCCTTGAGATAAATTAACGCTACCGTCTTCTTTCATCGGATAGGCAACAATCGCTTGAGAAGAAAAATCCGGAGTAACAAGATACTCTTTACATATTTCGGCTACTTGTTTTCCCGAATGTATCACTTTGTACACATTCGATTTTTCAAAAGTCAGCTTCGATACATCTATGTATTTATGCAAAATACCCGATTCGGTATGATCCACTTCTGTTCCATCCCAATCCCCGATTTCTCCGTTCACTTTACTCATTAATATATCTTCGGCCGATACAAACGTTATTTCCAACTCTCTCTGTTTTCCACTTTCCAATTGTAAAGTGGATGGTAATAAACTGGTATATAGTTTGCCGGCAGCTTCCAATGTTATGTATTGATACCCAACAGTCGCCTCTTGGGGAATCAAAATAAGCTCTTTTCCTACTAGTCGACCGTCTTTTATTTCCCATTCTCCTGCAGGAGTAATATCTTTCTCTTCAGAATAGGCAGAGAATGTTTTCTTCTGAAAATCATAAATGGTCTTAGTATAAAAGCCACTCACCGAAAGTGTAGGTTTCACAGATAGTATTTCTTCTATATTCTCTTCCTCTCCGGGGACAAGGACTATTTTCATGCGAAAGAACTGGTGGTTGTAAGTCAAAGCAACTGCATCTTTACTAGCTAATACTTCCTTTTTGGAAGCAACTAGAAAATCAGAATGAGAATAATCATCCAGTTTATCTTGAGTTGTTGCAACGGTCACTTGCATGGAACTTTCACCCATTGCTACCCCGCCCTTCTGATATGGATAATAACTGATTAAATTCAATGTTACTCCATCATCCGGATAGTAAACCGACTCATCAGATACAAACTCACCAGTAGATGAACGCACAAAATGAAGATTATCTGCATAACGTTCTTCTTGCATTGTAGTAGTTCCTGCAAGTGCAAATAATCCCACTTCATCTTTTTCTCCAAAACTATTGTTTACTACACGAGTATTCATAATCTCATGAATATCAGCTACAAACTTCAACGGAATATCTCCATTATTAATGATTTCCCCTTCTTCCTCCGAAATATGGTTTACACAAGCAGTAAACATAGTACAACAAAGGATAAAAAAACCTACTCCCACAAATAGGTTATGGCATGTTTTCATTTTGTTTTTCTATTAGTTCAAAAAAAGAAATTCTTGATTAAGCAGAAAGAATGCCATAAGAGGAAGTATTCACTTTCGGTTATGAAAAACCATACAACACGTCTGTTGCAACTGTAGAATCTTAAATTCCCACATTACAGTTTGAAATGTGGAAGCGAAAGTACAGATTATAGTTAAGAAAAGAAATATTTTCCTTTAAAAAGATTAATCTTTTATATAAAAAGCACGTAATCAGCCATTTACATAACACATGCAAAAACAATACATTCTGAACTCCACATTATTATATTAGCATTGGTTATTATTTACTATCCGTCATTTATTTCAAAAAGAATACCCCACTTCTATTCCGGCAATGTGTCTGCCTTGCGAAGATGCATATTGATAACAATAAAATGCATCCAATGACCAACGTTTGGCTAAAGCAATCTCCACTCCGGGACGATAGCGCATACGGTCTGCTCTCCAAAAAGAGGTATCATCCAGACTTTGATAAATTTCAACAGAAAAATAAGGAGAAACGATTCCTTTTGTAGGAGCATAGGATAACTTCAAACGAGAACGTAGACGAGTTTCAGAATCACCACGGTCAAAAGTCTGCTGAAACCTCTCCCGCAAAGACACTTTCAACCATTGATAACGAAAGTTGGCAGTGGCAGATATATGATAGCGATGTCTCAACTTCCAGTCTGAATCACCCAAATTCCGAAGATGGGTCTCATATCCCACTCCCAGATTCAAAAAAGAACAAGGGCGATAACTTCCACCAACTGTCAGTCCCCAACGATCTAATCGACTTACATCATCCTTCATACGTAATTCCAAATCGCCTGAAACCGAGAAACGAGAATCTATCTTATGATTTACCTTAAATTTAGTCCATGTATTGAAATCATCACTTTGTGCCCATGCGGGAAACGGCATTCCAAGCAACAACACAAACAGCCAAATCTTAGTATTTAATATTATTCTACTCATTGATTATCGGGTTAAAGTTACAAAGATAATAAATTATCTCCGGCAAAGGAAAAGCATAATACTGAATTTATTCTGAAAAGATAATGTTTGTATTCTACTTAAATTCTCATTTGCATATTGTATCTTTGCGTAAGAAACTCTAAAACCATCGGATATGGACAACTTAATGCGTAAACTTCCTATTGGAATACAGACATTTGAAGGAATACGGAAGGAGAATTATCTTTATGTGGATAAAACTGCGCTTGTATGGCGTATGGCCAATTTGGGAAAGCCATATTTTCTAAGCAGACCACGCCGCTTTGGTAAAAGTCTATTAATTTCGACATTCGATGCTTATTTCCAAGGAAAAAAAGAGCTATTTAATGGTTTGGCCATTGAACAACTAGAGACGAAATGGGAGCAGTTTCCTGTTTTACACCTTGATCTGAATGCAAAAAAATATGAGACGGCAGCGGATTTAATCGCAATGCTAAACCAATATTTAGAGAAATGGGAAGCTATTTATGGTGATGAGAAAAAAGATCGTAGCCCCGAAGAACGCTTTAGCTATGTGATCGAGCAAGCTTTTCTGAAAACTGGAAAAAACGTCGTTGTATTAGTAGACGAATATGACAAACCTCTTTTGCAAGCCATTACCCGTCCGAAATTGTTCGAAGAGTATCGTCAGATATTGAAAGCCTTTTATGGAGTATTGAAAAGTGCTGACGCATATCTCCGTTTTGTTTTCCTGACCGGAGTTACGAAGTTCTCTCAAATCAGCGTATTCAGCGACTTGAATCAGTTGAATGACATTAGTCTTGACTACTCTTACGCCACACTTTGTGGCATCACTCGTGAAGAGCTAAAGAGTACTTTCGAACCCGAAATTGAAACTTTCGGTCACAAAAATAATCAGACGCCAGAAGAAGTGGTCACTGCAATGGAACGCAATTATGACGGCTATCATTTTCATCCGGATGGCGCAGGAGTATTCAACCCATTTAGTGTATTGAATGCTTTCAGCAAATTGGAGTTGGGCAGCTATTGGTTCCAAACCGGTACACCGACATTCTTGGTTGAACTACTACAAAAAAGTGAATATGATCTCCGTACTTTATTAAATGGTATAGAAGCGCCTGCTTCTTCTTTTGCTGAATACAGAATGGATGCTAATAATCCTGTACCGCTGATTTATCAAAGTGGATATCTAACTATTAAAGATTACGACAGAGAGTTTCAGAATTATCTGCTCGATTTTCCGAATGATGAAGTGCGCTACGGATTCATTAACTTTCTTGTTCCGTTTTACTCTCCGATGAAGAACAACGATCAAGGATTTTATATCGGAAAATTCGTTCAGGAATTACGCACAGGTGATTATGAATCTTTTCTCACCCGCCTGGAGGCTTTCTTTGCCGATATTCCCTATGAATTGAATAACCAGACCGAACGTCACTATCAGATTATCTTCTATCTTGTATTCAAACTGATGGGCCAATTCACGGAAGCGGAAGTACGCAGTGCCCGCGGACGTGCCGACGCTGTAGTCAAAACACCCAAATACGTCTATGTATTTGAGTTCAAATTAAATGGAACCGCAGAAGAAGCGATGAAGCAGATTGATGAAAAAGGATATTTGATTCCTTATCAAAAAGATCATCGGGAAGTAGTAAAGATTGGTGTGGAATTCAGTGCGGAAACTCGCAATATCAATCGTTGGCTGGCAGAGACAAAGTAAATATGATAAAAAGATTTTCGGGAAGAATCGTAAAAACGAACTTCCCGAAAATAAATCCAAGACTTTTGAATATAAACACTTGTTATCTTCTTTTACAAACAAGCTTTCTCAATCTAACCTAATACATCTTTAGAATTAACCCACTACTTTTGATTTTGCATTCCAAACCAATAACGCAAAAAGTACCGACAGCAGAGCCGCCCCTATCCAAAACCAATTGATATAAGTGAAATCATAAACATCAACTCCATTCTGAACAGTTTTTTGACCTTCTATCAAAACACCACTCATCACATCCTGCAATCCGGCTCCGATATAACTAGCAATACCTACTACTCCCAATGCAGCACCCGACGCATTACGGGGAGCAATATCCACTGCCATCAAACCACCTAGAAAGCAAATTAGTACTCCGATTCCTAAACCGAAAAGAATCATAGCCAATACATCTATCCAAAAATGCACCCCCGGAACCAGTAAGAACAGACAGAGCGCAAGCACATTCATCAATCCGAAGATTAAGGCCGGAACATTGCGACGACCACCAAACAATTTATCCGAAATCACTCCAGAAAACATCGTACCGATGATACCACAAACCGGACAGATAGAAATGATAAAACTGGCATCCAGGGTAGAATACCCTTTTTGAGCTTCCAAGTAAAAGACGCCCCAGCTGTTTATCGCATAACGACTGATATACATAAAAGCACTCGAAAGGGCAAGAATCCAAATGGCAGGCATCATCAACACCTGGCGCTGTGCTTTATTGAAATCCGCCGTTTCTGTTGCACTCATCTCTTTTTTCTGTTTGGGAACATTCACTGGAGGGAAACCCTGACTCTCGGGAGTGTCATGAAAGAACTTCCACACGATTAAAGCTCCAAGCAAACCGACAATACCGGCTCCGAAGAAGCCGTATCGCCAACCCAAGACACTGACAATAGACGCAATAATCAAAAAGGTTAACGCCTCACCGATGTTATGGCTGGCAGACCAAAATCCGTAATAGGAACCCCGTTCTTTGTCCGTGAACCAACGGGAAAGGCCAACCACGCAAGAGGCGGCACCCATAGACTGAAACCAGCCGCTAATTCCCCAAAGGACAGCAAACAGAATAAAAGAATTGGTAAAGCCGAGACATAAGTTCACTAATGCCGTAACCAGTAAACCAGTAGTCATAAAGCGATTGATATTGCTACGGTCGGCAAGGAAACCATTCGTGAACTTTCCGAGGGCGTAAGTGAAGAATAATACGGAGCCGATTATTCCCAGTTCCGTTTCAGAGAAGATTCCTTCCTCTACGATGGGCTTCTTTACGACATTCAGGCTAAGGCGGCAAACGTAATACATACCGTAGCCAAAAGTTGCCGAAAGGAAGGTAGACCATTTCAGATACTTCAGACGACGTTCATCGGAAGAGGACAAAGCCTCCCCGTTACAAGGTCCCGGTGAAGAGACCTTGTAAAAGTTTATAAGCTGTTTTAACATGAAGAAATACGGTTAGTCGTGAAGTTGCTTTTTGCGCAGATACTCCAATAACAGAGCAGGACGATCGGTTTGAATTAATTTCGCTCCCTGATTAATGATCCATCCCCAGCTTTCTTCCGGTTGATGGAGTTCCACCGCACGGTCATCATCATGACCGCCACATAGTTCGGGCCAAAGAGAATTGATAAACAAGTTAGAACCTGTATCACGCACTTTCTTTATCAGGTTAAGAACCTCCGGGCTATCATTGTCGAATACTAATTCATAAGCAGCAGGCTTCATGTGGGTCTGGTAACTATCAATAATAGCTTCGGCTCCTTCTTTGTGCAACTGTACAATAGGCATAAAAATTACTTTATCCAACACAGCACCGTTTTCAGCTTTCACTTGTTCATAAGGAAGCCCGGCTTTGATAACACACTGGTCGACTGTTCCAGTCTTCTCAAGTACGGCATAAGCCTCCTGAAAATAATCATAGCCCTTATCAATATTTACCATTATCTTACCTTTGCAGAGCAACATGACTTCCTCCAATGTAGGAATTTGATGTCTTGTTTTACAAGCTACCCCATTTTTAAGGCGCATCGCTTTCAATTCTGCCAGTGTATAATCTTCCACCAGTCCTTTTCCGTTCATGGTGCGATTGATTGTTTTATCATGCATCACTACCAAATGTCCGTCTTTGGTTCTTTTCAAATCGATCTCTACCATATCGACTCCCATATCAATGCAATTCTGTATACCTTGCAATGAGTTTTCCGGAGCATTACGCCAGTCGGCCCGATGTGATACAACCAGTATTTTATCAGGATGATTTCCTAACAAGTTTTCTCTGATTTCAGTTATTCTATTTTGGGCAACAGCCAGTTGTACCAAACATAGAAGAAGTATGAAGTTACATATCCGTTTCATAAATGCAAACATTAAGAATTTTAATTCAGTTTATTGTTTTTCCAGACCATTTTTTCTCCCCACATTGGTACATAGGTCTGTTCACAGTTAATCTTCGAAGCCCGTTCGAGTGCCAGTTCCAATGACCATCTCGATTCGTCAGCACCGGCATGAGCAAGTTCCAGAATATGCGATAACAAGACATAATCCGGTTCTACCTGCCCTGTACCTGAACCCAGAATATTATTTTCAGTCAGTGCATTGGGAGCGTAACGTGGTATCAATACATTCACATGAGAAGCCAGATTCGTATATTGTTCCGGTTTATAGTTGGAGTCTCCTACATGCATAAAGACGAAGTTACCGGTATCTTCACCACAATCAATCGAAAATACAGTCACAAAATTAGATAACCCGGAATTGTTGTGATCGGTGATACAGGTTTTAATTTTGAATTTTCCTATTTCATAATCTTTATCTCCTTTTGCGGTATAAGGATATGTCGTATCCTTCAAGTAGTTAGACAATACCGGTTTGCCTAAATCAAACATAGCCTGAATAAGATCATTGTTATAATGATCGGAATGCTTATGAGTGACGCAGAGAAAATCAATATAAGGTGCCAGTTCTTTTGCCCAACGATGAGATATGTCAATAGCAAAACACCCTGACGGAGTCTTAACCACATACCCCATATTATAGAGTGCCCAAATCTCTGCCGTACCATTTTCCACTTTTGAGTTTTTAATTCCATCCATCACGCGGTCAAATGCACTCCGATAAAAATAGATAATAGGATCGCACTTTTCCATACTTGTACTTGCTTGGTCGAAGCCATTCAGATAGCTGACAAAATAATCATTTTTACATTTATCCGCATACCCCTGAATTTTGGTCAAAGTAGCAGTACGTCCGGCATTGACAATCAAAGGAGAAGAACTCCACAACTGTTGTGCTGTGGCATCCACTTCCTCTGCCAATTGAGCAAGGATTCCTTCATAACCTGTTTCGGTACTGTTGTTGTCATCATCATCGCAAGCAACAAAACCTATTGCCAAAAGGCAAAACAGTAAATATTGAATTTTTCTTATTATATCCATCTTATTTCAGTGTTTTATAATCATTAATTATTTTATTGAAAGTTTCAACGACCCGTTCCGGTGTTGGACGTGTATCATGGCTTTCATGATCTTTAGTCGCTTCATACATGAAAACTCCTTCATAACCGACTCCTTCGAGTGCGTGCATTAACTTTCCCCACTTAATATCGCCTTGCGTAGGAAGCCAGTGGCACTCGTTGACAAAATCAAAATCCGAAGCATGTATGGTGCCAATACGTTCACCAATGGTTTCTACAAAATGTTCCGTCGTTCCTTTTGTATAATGATTGGTATCAAAACAAACCTTCACACCGGGAATATCTTTGATAATCTCCCAAAGTTCTTCAGGAGTATTTCCCAGACAAGTCCGCGGCAGATTCTCTATACATAACTGTGCTCCTATCTGATCCGCATACTTCTTCAGATAAGCAATAGACCTGGAAGCATTGGCTATTCTTTGTGCCCGAATACTGTCGTCAATCGGTTCGGAACTTGGATGCAGAACTAAACATTTCGGTTGAAATTGAGCACACTGTTCAATCATCTCCACCATAAAATCTACATTTTCTTTCCTTTTCTTTTCATCGAGAACCGATATATCCAGCGTGCGGGAAAAAGGAAGATGTATAGACCAGACTTTGATACCGGCACTATCAATTTTTGCTTTCATATCCCGAACACGAGGAATGACCTCATTTGCCGGAACGCCTCTATAACACTGGTTAAATGCAACTTCCACATACTCTAGCCCCACAGACCGAGCTTGAGAAAAGTCTGTGGAAGCAGGTACTTTCCACAAAGCTGTAGTCGTACCTACTTTATATTTCTGTGCATATACTCCCATTGTCATCGTCATAAATACAATAAAAACCGAGATTCTCATTATCACTTACTTTTGACGGTTTGTACCTTGAATATCACCACCACGAATACTCCAGGAGTCTGTCTCCAAAGTCTTATTAATATCAAATGCTTTGACAGCACCGATATTACCAGATCCGATCGTTCCGCAATAAAGCCGTTTGTCCGGACCAATAGTAACAGCTGCCATGACTTGTTGTCCTACAGTTTCTTCAAAAACGCTGTTTCCATTAGTGATATCAAGTCCCAACACTTTGTTATTCGATTGAGTACCTATATAAAGAATACCATCCGTGCTCAAGGCACCTCCACTGTAATTCAAATTGTTGCCTACTTTTTTCTCCCAGATTTTAGCCCCGTTGGCATTTACTGCATGAACTGTCTGCGATCCTTTCTCTGTAAAGTAGATATTACCATTTTTATCTACAATCGGGAAATAGGCATCTCCTTTCGTAGTCGGATACGTCCATTTCTTTGTCCCGTTTGTCATATCGACAGCAACAAGTCCGCCCCCTTTCAACGTCGCATAAAGCATCTGATCTTTCAAAGCAAACGTAGCCTGTTCTGTCACATTTACTTCTTCCAATTTCCATATCTGATCCTTATTCGGTTTAAAAGCATAAATAGCAGCACTTGTACCCGCATAAACATTTCCAGCTTTATCAATAGCTACCGCACTACCTGTTGCTCCGTCAAGGGATTGTTGCCATTTTATAACGCCACTGGATGCATCGAGGGCATACAACGTACTCTTATTAGTAAGACAGTAAAGAACACCATCGGCAGACAATGCAGGAAAAGCACCTATCGCAGCATCCAATTTAACCGCCCACTTTTGGGTTCCATTCGGATTTATAGCATATACATTATTAATAGTAGCATTTCTTACACACTGATATATAGTACCATCAGGAGCCACTAACGCACCTCCACCATACGTTATCTGACTGATAGCAAACACCCATTTGAATTCACCGCTCACTACATCAATAGCAAATAAATGCCCTGCAGGAGTAGATGTGGGAATGTACATTGTTTTTCCATCCGGAGAGAACACCGGATTGGAAGTCTTTACATATCCGGTAAGTCCGCCAAAGTTCAAATCGACAGAATTCCATTTATAATTGCCGACTGTAACAGCCAGACTACCCGACTCGGTTGTGTTATTTACATAAGTCACCGTAACAGCTACTGTATAAGTTCCGGTAGTAGCAAATGCATGTACAGGATTGTTTTCTCCTGATGTCGTACCATCACCAAAATCCCAGCTTACCGATTTCACTTCACCTGCCATAAAATACATATCGTTATAAGCAAAGGCGCAAGGTTCCCACACGACCAGTTCCGTATTGGCAAGAATAGGATAGATCAATCCCGGAGTAGCTGAAGTTTCCACTGGAATAGAATTGCCCGTAGGGTAAACACAAACTACGTTGAACGTATATTCCTGATCGTTAGTCAACCCGTCAACAATGTATTCTTCCAATGAAGTATCATCCAGATTGATAATCTGATTGCCCGGATTAACAGTAACCTGATAACGGGTAAAACGTTCACTGGCAGGTTTTGTCCATCTTAAACGCACTCTTTCATTGCCGGCTGCTGCCGTCAGATCAGAAATCGGGTATCTCGCATTCTTCGGCGTACAGGCAGCGGTAGTTTTACTAGCCAATCCTCCTGTATAACGAGGCTGTACAGAAAAAGTGTAAGCAACGTCATTCACCAGATTATTGATTGTGGCAGTCATTGTTTTTGCATCCACAGTCATCTCACCTCCTTCCGCGTCTGACGATCCGGAAGTCCAAAGAATCAAATATTCATTAGGCCGGGCATTTTCGTATGCCTCCCAAGCAAGAGTCACATTCATATCTCCGGCTGTTGCCGTAAGTGACTTCAGTTCATATAAATCGAAATTCGCTTTTGGCAGCTCTTCTTCACAAGCAGTAAAAACTACTGTGAGAATAAACAACAAGCTATATATTATTTTTTTCATTGTCTGAATTCTTTTAGTTTAACCCTATTAATATCCCGTATTCTGCCACAACAATTCTGTGTTGTTTATTCTTTCCAATTCTGTTTTGGGAATAGGATACAGGAATTGGTAATCCTGAATAATATGTCCTTCCGCTTTCATGGCTTCCTTAGCACCTCCCATACGTACCAAATCGAACCAACGCTGTCCCTCATAAGGAAATTCCTGTTGACGTTCCAGCATGATCGCACTACGGAAACTATCCTGGTCGGGTAACTCTGTAATCAAAATCGGAGACAATCCGGCACGGGTATGTACAGCATTCAAAGCAACCAAGGCTTCTGAATTCTGCAAATTGCTGTAACTAATTTCATTCAAAGCTTCCGCATACATCAACAATACATCGGCATAACGGAGAATAATCTGGTCATTACCAACAGTGTTATAGGTCGCACTCTTGATATCTTTAAATTTATTCATGACACAAACCTTATCTTCCACCTTTACATAAGTAATCAAATCTTTCCGCTTATCCCCGTCTTTATAACATTCTTTCAGCGCCTTTGTCTGATTGGTATCGTCGGTCAGGTTAATAATAGAGAACCAGTATCCATGCCCTTCTCCTTCCACATCCTTATTAAAGCGAACAGCAAAAATGATCTCATCATTCATTTTATTATTTACATCAAAAACCCGGTCCGGAGTAGTCATCAGAGAATACTTACCTATCAATTGAGATAACACATTTCGAGCTTCCGTCCATTTATGGAAAGTGAGGTAAATCTTGCCGAGCAGTGCCATTGCAGCACCGGAAGTCACTCGTCCCATATCGGCACTTGCATAAGAAGACGGCAACATACTTTCATTAATAACCTGATTCAAATCACCGACAAGGAAATCATAAACCTGCTGGTCTGAACTACGTCCGATTTTCAGAGCTTCGGCCACAGTTACCACCTTATTAGTCATCGGTATTCCTCCCCACAGACGGTACATATTAAAATAGGTAAGTGCACGAATAAAAAGGGCTTCTCCTTTATATTGTTTTTTCAGAGTAGCGTCAAAGTTGGCTTCATCAATCCTATCTAATATAAGATTACAACGATAAACTCCATTATTAAAATTCGCCCAAGCATTTTCCAGGATTCCATTAGAAGCTTTATCTGCAAACTGGTCGATATCATAACGGTCCTGCGTTCCGGCAGTAGGTGCACTCAATGTCAAATTATCACTCCGATATTCGCAACACTCCGTAAAATAGGAAACCTGTGTCTGCAATTTAGAGTAACATCCCATCACAGCTACATTAAAATCGTCTGCTGTCTTATATACCTTATCGGTAGGCACACTGCTACTTGGTTCCAAATCGAAGAAACTATCTGTACAGGCAACTGATAGAAAAGCAGTTGACAAGAATAGTATTAGTTTATATTTTTTCATACAACGTGTATTTTAAAGGATGATTAAAGAGTTATATTCAATCCGAATAAGAATGTTTTAGCCAATGGATAAGTACCATAATCCTCACCCGGTGAAAGAGAATTAGACGGCCGGGCATTCACTTCCGGATTGTATCCGCTATAATTAGTTGAAGTCCAGAGATTTTGTCCGGAAACGTATACTCTCAACTTTTCTACAAAAAAGCGCTGGGTCAGATTCTTCGGCAGAGTATATCCCAGTGTCACATTCTGCAACCGCAGATAAGAACCATCTTCCAAATGCCAGGTTGACGTACGTCCATTATAACCTTTTGATTTACGATTGGCACGATTCACCTGACCGTTTCCCGGATCTTCCGGACTCTTCCAACGATTCAAGGCGATGGTAGTGCCATTGGTATTGCCTTCCAGATTATCAATGTAACGGCGATTCAAGTTCAGAATCTCATTACCATACACTCCCTGGAAATTGAAATCTAGATCAAATCCCTTAAACCACACTTTTCCCCCGAATCCATAGGTAAAATCAGGCATATAGTTACCTACTATCGTACGGTCTTTATCCAAGTCCATCACACCGTCTCCATCTACATCCACAAACCGGAAATCTCCGGGCTTGGTATTGCTGAAATGAGGATATTTCTTCAATTCTTCTTCATTGGAGAAAATACCATCCTGCACCAACAGATAATAACAGCCGATAGGTTCACCAACTTTCGTTATGTAATACGCATGATCTACGCTACCGGTAGATATGATAGGAGCATTACCCGGACCGAGCGCCTTTACTTCGTTTGTATTCGTAGCATAATTGGCATTGAATGAATAACCGAAATCTTTCGTTATATTCTTCTGCGAGGTCAATGCTATTTCCCATCCCCTGTTGTTCACTTTACCGATATTCATCAATGCAGTGCTATATCCGGTCAGATGAGGAACAGGTACGTTCAACAACATATTAGAAGTGTTGGTATTATAATAATCCACAGTCAACCCCAACAATCCTTTGAACATTTGTAAATCAATACCTACATTCACCATCGCATTCTTTTCCCAACTCAAATCCTCGTTTTTTATGGTACTTGGCTTATATCCATTCACCAACTGCCCATTGCCTGTACCGAGTATATAATTATCGGAAGCCATCAGAGACAGGTGGTCATAATTACCAATCTGGAAATTACCGGTAACTCCATAACTGGCTCTAAGTTTCAAGTCATCAACAAATGACAGGAATTTTGCTTTCGTGAAAAAGTCTTCTCCACTTATTCTCCATGCAAAAGAAGCAGAAGGGAAATATCCCCAACGGTTGTTTTTTCCAAAACGGGAAGAACCGTCTGCACGAATGGCTGCTGAAGCCATATACTTACCTTTATAGCTATACTGTACACGTGCCAGATAAGAAGCAATTGTCCACTGTGTTTTATCAGATGCACCTTTCGTCACCGTACCTCCGGAAATCGTTTGTATGTAGTCATTCGGGAAATCGGTAGCCGTCACATTATCACCTTTATATGTTTCTTTTTGAGCCGATTGCACTAAAACGACATTGATAGAATGAGCATCCTTGATGGTCGTATTATAATTGATTTTATTCTCAACCAACCAGTTGAAATAAAAACCGGATGAACTGTATGCAGTAGGATTCGACTTCACATCATAATATTTCTGTCCTAATAACGGAAGCTCCGATGAACGGTATTGATCGTTATGTGAACCGTAATAATCACCACCAAAAGAAATGTTATAGGTAAGCCCTTTATATAACTCCAATTCCGCAAAGACTTTTCCTACAATAGCCATACGGTCTACAACATCCGATTGGAGGTTTGCCATGGCTACCGGATTTAATACGGCATTGTGCTGATAGTCATTCCCAATTCTCCAATATCCGTTTCCCTGATAGTTATAACTTCCATCCGCATTATACACCGGCCATACCGGAGGCATCATCAAGGCTGATTGCACAATACCGTTAGACCCGGAAGCATCTACCCGGTTGGAAGTAGAATAAGAAGGAGAAAAATTCAGACCGAATTTCAGTCTTTTATATTTCCCGTCCAAATTCATACGCATACTATATTTCTTAAAATCGGAATTAATGATAATACCTTCTTTATCATAATAGTTGGCTGAAATAAAATAACCGACTGTTTTTCCTCTGCCGGAAATAGATACATTGTGGCTGGTAGTAGCAGCAGTACGGAATATAGCGTCTTGCCAGTCCGTATCGGTCAGTCCTTTGTCACCATTCAGATAAGGAAAGAGTTCAGTGGGGATACGTTCCCATGAGTTGGGACGCATTCCATTCGGATCGTCCGGCGATCCACCGGGATTGGCATCCAGATAGGCGTTGTCATGCCCATCTTTTGCAAATTCGGCAAACTGATATGCATTCATCATTGAAAGTTTCTTCGAAACACTCTGGATACCATAATATCCATCATACTGCACTTTCATTTTCTCCGACTGCCCCTGTTTGGTTGTGATAATAATTACACCATTCGATCCACGACTACCATAAATAGCTGCCGAAGAAGCATCTTTCAAAACTTCTACAGATTCAACATCATTATTATTCAGATTGGCAAATCCACGTTCCACCGGTACACCGTCGATAATATAGAGAGGATCACTACCTGCATTCACTGTGCTGATACCACGAACACGGATACTTACGCTTCCTTCCGGATCACCACTAGGTTGCGTAACCTGTACTCCCGGCATTTTTCCCGCCAACGCCTGACGAAAATCGGAAGCGGAAACTTCTGCTATTTGTTCGGCTTTCACGGAAGAAATAGAAGTAGAAACATCGCTTTTTCTCTGAACGCCATAGCCTACCACGACTACTTCATCGATCATCTTACTATCTTCCACCAACGTGATTTTTGCCGTATTCTTATCTTTTGCAGGGATATTCACTGTTTTATATCCGATATAAGAAATAGTCAATGTGGCAGATTCCGGTACATTCATGATTGAATAACGCCCGTCGATATCGGTAATGGTACCACTGCCTTCCCCTTTAATCTGAACACTGGCACCAATCACCGGTTCTCCTTTATCATCTGCAACAATTCCTTGGATAGTGCGTGTACGTTGAGCTGTTTCTTCCTTTTTAAGCGGCTGTTTGCTGACAGCAATTGTATGATCAGTCCTATTGAAATAAAGTTTGGCCTGGGTAGTTATCTCCCCCAGAATCTGTTTTAATGAAGCATTTTTAATGTCGAAAGAAACTCTCGGAGCTTTGTTCACTGTCTCCTGGTCATAGAGAAATTTAAAATTAGTCTGTTTGCTGATTTTATTGAAAACACTTTCTACCGGCTCATTTTGCACGCGAAGCGTTATATCATGCTCTTTCAATGTTTGGGCAGCAGCCGGAACAATTAAAATGAAGGTGAATAGTAAAAAAGCTAAAAACGAATAGCTATTTTTACTTATCCCTTTACAAATAAGAAGATTATTCATAAATTTGTGCGTTTTAGTAATTGACTAAAGTTATTAAAAACGAGCAATGCGCGATACGTTATTCATTTGGGTCGAAGCTTATGAATATCCGTCCGGATTGCGGATAGGAGCATTCCTTTGGAGTGCTTCTATCATTTTAGGGAGGTTCATGAAGGGGCTGTTTTCATCTATTATTCTTTTAAAGGTTGAACATTATCTATTCTTCATCTCATTCTTTATAAAGAAGGACATTAATGCCTTCTTTCTTATATTTGATATCACCACTGATAAATTCGATGGATTTAAGCACGGCCTCCAGACTCTTATTATCGTGCTCACCGGTAATCAAGTTGTTGAAATCCTGACCGGGAGCAAAAGTAATCCGGCAATTATATACACGTTCCAGTTCTTTTGCCACATCCCGAATCGGTGTACTGTAGAAACGTAAACCTCCTTTCATCCAGACGGCCACTCCCCTATCTTCTGTTTTCTTGCTATATTCTCCGGAAACTGTATTGATAAGCACCTGTTCTTTTGCAATCAGCCTCATCATCGCTTCCGGCAAATCAACCTGCACCTTACCACTCTCCACACTCACAGATACAATTTCATCCGTTGAATAAGATTTAACGTCAAACCGGGTACCTAACACCTGAACATCCAGCCGCTTCGTCTTTACAATAAATGGCATCTTTTCATTACGAGCAACACGGAAATATCCCTCACCTTCAAGTTCTATTTCACGGCTATCTCCCACAAAACGATCCGGATAACGCACTTGAGAACAAGAATTCAATACCAAAAGAGTTCCATCCGGCAAAGTCACTTGTCTTTTCTCACCAAAAGAAGTGGTAACTTCGGCAAGTGTGACTTGCTGTTCATTCATATACCGGAAAAAGTTGACACTCCCTATTATAATGACTATGACAGCCGCCGTACTAACCGCCACCACAGACACCCGGCGGAACCAGGTACGTTTTTTGTGTTCAATACGTTTCAATAATTGACGTGCCTCTCTCTTATATTTTTCCCGTTCCAAATCAGTAGCTGGCTGCAAGTTTCCGGATTCTTCCCAAACCTCTGCTGCCAGTTCATCCAATAAATCTTGGTTTTCTGTATCTTTTATACTTTGCAAAAATTGCGAAGCCTCTTCCCGGGTATAAAAATCATCCAAGTAACGATGCAATTTATCTTTTTCTGTTTTAGTATCTTTCATCACGCATTCAAAATAAGGATATTAATTTCCTTCCCTTTGTATAAGTAATACACAAAAGTAAGAAAGAGCTAGGGTGTGATTAACATTTATTATAAATTCAAACAAAATAGAATCAAAAGTATATCAGCCGATGTACTTGAATATTTAGTCAGATAAGAGCGAATCACTTTCAGAGAGACTGAAATATGCTCCTGTACAGTATGAACAGAGACACCCAATGCTTCGGCTATTTCTTTATGAGACATCTGTTGCTCACGGCTCATTTTGAACACTTCCCGTTGACGGGGTGTCAATTGTTCCAATGCACGGTCAATAATCTCTTTCAAATCATTGAGCAAAATATGGTTATTGGTTTCGTTAGTTGAATCGATCGCTTGAGAAAGAATCTGTTCTTTCAGCTGATCTTCATTAGCCATGTCACGCAACTGATTCAGAATACGATTACGTACGATGGTATAAAGGTAGGAAGAAAAAGAGGCTTCGGGATTGATGAAACGACGAGTTTGCCAGACTACCGTAAATGCATCCTGAAAAATATCTTCAGCAAATTCACGCGATTTGACGAACTTCAGGGCGAAGTAGAGCAAACGATTCTTGTAAGCGGCATAAAGTTCGCAAAAGGCCTCTTCATCTCCGTCTATCAGACGGAGAACCAATTCCCGTTCATTTACAAGAGTGTCTGTTGCGTACATATTTTCTTTATTTTTGGGCACAAAGGTATTGTTATGATGTTACAAACGTATGTATTTTTTCTGAAATAAAAAAATAAAAGCGATCTCACCGAAAAGATGAGACCGCTTTTATTTCATTTATCATTCAAGACAGTGCCTTATCAAAGATATTAATTTTTCTCTTTCTTATAATTCTCCAAGCCGGTCTGCAAGAATTCGATATACTTAGGAATATCTTCGTTATAAGCATACGACTTATTCAACGGCTTGCCCTGATTGTCCAGCAATACATAGAAAGGCTGGGCGTTGGCTCCGAATTTCACACGTTGCAGATAGCTCCATTTATCGCCGACAGTACGCAAAGTACGTTCTGTTCCATTCTCGATTATCTTTACGGGTTCTGCCAACGGAGTCTTATTATCCACATAGAGAGTAATCAGTACGTAATCGTTATTAATCAAATCACTCACTTTCGGATCAGTCCACACCGCTGCTTCCATCTTACGACAGTTTACGCAACCATATCCGGTAAAGTCGAGCATAACGGGTTTTCCGTTCAGACGGGCATATTCCATGCCTAAATCATAATCATCGAATTTCGCATGTACCTCGTTCTTATACAAATTGAAGTCTTGCGTCTGCATAGGCGGAGCAAATGCAGATACAGCCTTCAATGGTGCTCCCCACAAACCAGGAACCATATATACGGCAAACGCTAAAGAGATTAATGCCATAAAGAAGCGGGTGACTCCCACCTTATTATCATCGTCATCATGCGGAAATTTGATCTTACCCAACAGATAGAATCCAAGCAAAGCAAAGATTACAATCCACAGAGCCAGGAATGTTTCACGGTCAAGCAGTCTCCAACCATAAGCCAAGTCAGCTACCGACAAGAATTTAAGCGCAAACGCCAATTCGAGGAAACCCAGCGTTACTTTGATTACATTCATCCATCCACCGGACTTCGGCATAGATTTCAGCCAAGACGGGAACAGGGCAAAAAGTGTAAACGGCAATGCCAAAGCAATGGCAAATCCCAACATACCGATTGCCGGAGCAACCACACTTCCTGTGGTAGATACCTGTACCAGCAGAAATCCGATAATCGGACCTGTACAAGAGAAAGATACCAATGAAAGCGTAAAAGCCATCAGGAAAATACTTAGTAATCCGGTCGTAGATTCCGCTTTGCTATCTACTGCGTTTCCCCATTTCGAGGGTAGTCTGATTTCAAACGCTCCAAAGAATGAAGCCGCAAAAATCACCAGCATCAGGAAGAAGAGAATATTGAAAATAGCATTGGTAGATAAAGCGTTTAATGCACTGGCACCGAAAATTAACGTAATAGCCAAACCTAATGCCACATAAATCACTACGATAGATGCCCCATACGTCCACGCATCACGAATTCCTTTCTTTTTATCTTTACTACGCTTCAGAAAAAAGCTGACTGTCATCGGAATAATCGGCCACACACAAGGAGTGAACAAAGCCAATAACCCTCCAAGGAACCCTGTAATGAATATATATATCCAGGACATATCCTCCTGACCGTGCTCTTCTCCTAATGCTTGCAGATCACTGATAACGGGTTTCCAAAGTTCACTGGAAGCAACTGCCGGCTGAATATCCGTGGCAGCTTCCGTTGTAGTTGCAGGAACCAACTCCATCATAGCAGAAGAGTCTTTCGCGACAACAGGAGTCGCAGCTTCTTTTTCCGCTACCTTTTGCTCCGGTTGTTCTGTTTTCGCTGCGGCAGCATTTCCGGCTTTCGCTACTCCCGAAAACTTGAATGGCACTTGAGTAGGAGGCAGACAACTCTCGTCATCACAAGCTCCATATTCCAGATAACCTTCTATCTCGTAAGCTCCACCCGTAAATTTCACTTTCTGCACAAACTTTGCTGTATTCTCGAAATAACGTACCTTCATTTCGAACAATTTATCGAAAGTAGATACTTCTTTGCCCACAGGCTTCAGTTTACCAACAAGCTCGACACCCGATTTATTATCAACATTAAATGTTGCAGAAATAGGACCGCCATCTCCCAGGTCGGTAGAATAAACATGCCAACCATTATCAATGGCAGCTGTAAACACCACCTCTGCCTCCGTATCGGAGAGAGAGGTCAGCTCTGTTTTAAACTTTACCGGATCTTTGATCTGCGCTTGCAATGCATATACAACAAAGCTTAAAAGCAGGAAAGAAATTATTTTTCTCATCTTTATTTTTGGGGTTTATAATTCATAGTCTACGCATGCACGGCTTTCCTTCGTTTCAGCCAAAATCTTACCGGCAGCTACGTGGTCGGGATGTGTTGCGTAGAATTTCACATCTTCTAGTGTATCAAACTCACTGTAAAGCGCAATATTCCATGTTTCACCAGGATTCATATTCAATCCGACTTCCACTTTGCGAATGACAGAGATTTTAGCAGGAAGAGCTTCTATCGCTTCCTTGAATTTAGTCATGACTACCAGTTTCTCTTCAGCAGGAACTTCGTCTTTTAACTTAAATAATACAATGTGTTTTACCATTACGTTGTTATTTTAATGAATTGTTTCTATATTTGTCTTGTTAATGCAATCATCGCATTAATAGTAATGCAAAAATACTCTATTTGGTTCAAATATACATTTAAAGAGATGTTAATTATAGGAATAGCAGGCGGAACAGGCTCCGGAAAGACCACCGTCGTACGGAAAATTATAGAAAGTCTCCCCGCAGGGGAAGTAGTACTCTTACCACAGGATTCATACTACAAAGACAGTAGTCATGTCCCGGTTGAAGAACGCCAGAATATCAATTTTGACCATCCCGATGCTTTTGAATGGAGCCTACTATCCAAACATGTCATGATGCTGAAAGAAGGAAATAGCATCGAACAGCCTACCTATTCTTATCTCACTTGTACGCGCCAGCCCGAAACGATTCATATCGAACCTCGTGAAGTGGTTATCATTGAAGGAATCCTTGCTTTATGTGATAAAAAGCTACGCAATATGATGGACCTTAAAATCTTTGTAGATGCCGATCCCGACGAACGCCTGATACGTGTTATCCAAAGAGATGTTATTGAGCGCGGACGTACTGCCGAAGCTGTAATGGAACGCTATACACGGGTTTTAAAGCCTATGCACCTGCAATTTATCGAACCTTGCAAACGATATGCCGACCTTATTGTACCGGAAGGCGGCAGTAATAAGGTAGCTATTGATATACTGACTATGTACATCAAGAAACACTTGAAGAGTTGAGAGTGGAGAATGGAGAGTTAAAAGCAAAATGTCAGGTATGAATGTCAAGACACTGATTATCCCTTTATTCCTCGTATTGTTCTGTTGTGTGTTCGGATGCCGGAACAAGCAACATAGTACAACGGATGAATCCACACGTGATCTTCCACAAATAAAAGATAGTGGCGAACTCGTTGTATTGACATTGTATAGCTCTACTTCCTATTTTATTTACCGGGGACAGGAAATGGGATTCCAGTATGAACTTAGCGAGCAGTTTGCCAAAAGTCTGGGACTAAAGCTTAGGATTGAAGTTGCCAACAGCGTTGACGAGATGATTCAAAAATTGCTGGCAGGCGAAGGAGATATGATTGCCTATAATCTGCCTATCACCAAAGAGTGGAAAGACAGTCTGCTTTATTGTGGTGAAGATGTCATCACCCATCAAGTGATTGTTCAACAAGGAAGAGGAAAACAGAAGCCATTAAAAGACGTAACCGAACTGGTAGGAAAAGATATATACGTAAAGCCGGGGAAATATTACGACCGCCTCGTCAATCTGAACAGCGAATTAGGAGGCGGCATCCGGATTCATGAAGTTACCAATGACAGTACTACCATCGAGGACTTGATAACGCAAGTGGCGCAAGGAAAAATTCCGTATACAGTAGCCGACAATGACCTGGCAAAATTAAATAAGACCTATTATCCTAATTTAAATATCGATCTGTCTATCAGTTTCGATCAACGGTCTTCGTGGGCAGTACGAAAAGACAGTCCCGAACTGGCAGCCGCCACTACTAAATGGCATCAGGAAAATATGACCTCTCCTGCCTACACAGCCAGTATGAAACGTTATTTTGAGAATAGTAAAATGATGCCCCACTCTCCTATCCTTTCATTGAAAGAGGGGAAAATTTCTCATTATGATGATTTATTCAGAAAGTATTCCAAAGATATCGGATGGGATTGGCGTATGCTGGCGTCACTAGCCTATACAGAATCTAATTTCGATACCACCGCTGTTTCCTGGGCCGGCGCCAAAGGACTGATGCAGTTAATGCCTGCCACCGCCCGGGCAATGGGAGTACCTCCCGGCAAGGAGCAGAACCCGGAGGAAAGTGTGAAAGCGGCTATTAAATATATCGCCGCCACCGACCGCAGTTTCAGTATGATTCCCGACAAACAGGAACGACTCAACTTCATTCTGGCATCTTATAATGCCGGCTTGGGACATATATACGATGCCATGGCGCTAGCCGAAAAATACGGAAAGAACAAACTAGTATGGAAAGACAATGTAGAAAACTTCATCCTGCTCAAAAGCAACGAAGAATACTTTAC
Source organism: Bacteroides sp. 1001302B_160321_D4 (assembly GCF_015667765.1). Taxonomy (NCBI): domain Bacteria; kingdom Pseudomonadati; phylum Bacteroidota; class Bacteroidia; order Bacteroidales; family Bacteroidaceae; genus Bacteroides; species Bacteroides sp. 1001302B_160321_D4. The sequence continues at coordinate 64,908 of NZ_JADPLO010000027.1, forward strand.
CGACCCTGTCTGCAAAAACGGGTATTTCCGTGGTATCGAGACTTACAATTTCGTCCGTGATATCATGTCGCGCTACGAATCCTACAAGAAGAAAATAAAAGCATGATTAATATTAAGTATCAAGTATTAAGTATTAACCGTGGCCTTTGAGGTGCTTATCCGCATGGCGTAATACTTAATACTTGATACTTACTTAATACTTATTTTTTGGTTACTAAGCTGATTACGATGATGGCTAATACAGATAATGGTAAGGCAAATAATATCGGATCAATCACAGGGAAAGGATAAGTGGTAATCAATACATCCCGTCCAAATAATGCTTTGCAGATACCTAATGCTGCAGATTCTTTCTGATGAAGAAATACAAGGGCAAACAGGCTACCGATTGTTCCGACCCAAAGACTTGCCATGACACCCTGCTTAGTAGCTTTCTTCCAATATAAAGCACAGAAATAGGCTGGAAGGAAAGCTGCAGCACAAATCCCCATAAAGATAGAAGTTCCACGGGCGATAATATCATGAGGCAACATATAGCAAATAATGTAGCTGACCAGAATAGAGAACAATACTCCCAGACGAATCACGTTGGTCAGTTTATTCCGCGAACGGGGTTTATAAGTTCCATAGATATCAGAACCTACCGAAGCCCCCATTGTATGGAACTGCGAGCTTAGTGTAGACATACTGGCCGAAAGGATACATAACATAAAGAGTGCGGCAAACCAGTCGGGCATCGCTTTATTAATAAAATATGGAATAATCTTATCGATGTCCTGCACTACTTCGGTAGCAACCGCTCCTTCTGTTTTCAGGAAGAAAAGGTTACTCAAAGCTCCGGCATGATAGATAGCTCCTACTGTTATAATCAAAAAGAAACAACCGATAAATACACCGCGGTTTAATTGTTTGCTACTTTCCACAGTCATAAAACGAACCACTAGCTGGGGTTGCGCAAGACATCCGATTCCTACTCCTAAAATAAGGGAAGTAACAAGTGAGTACCATTGCGGTGAACCTGTAACAGGCATTGCAGTCCATCCCTGATGTCCCAATGCTTTAAATTTTTCCGGGACTAACGGAGCAATAGCAGTCAACTCTTTATTCGCCTCGGTAAAACCCATACCGAGCACCTGGTATAAAGAGAATAATAGAAACAGCATGCAACCGAACATGATTACTGCCTGCAACGCATCTGTATACATGACTCCTTTCATACCGCCTGCAATAACATAAGCAGCAATAACCAATGTAAATATCAACAAAGAGATATTGAAATCAATCTGAAAGATCTGTTCGATAAATACAGCTCCACCTTTCATCACAACTGCTGCATAAAGCGGCATTCCGACAAAAATAACAGCAGCAATAAATACCTGTATATTACGGGAACGAAAATGACGCCCTAATAATTGAGGAAAAGTGCTCACATTCAGTTTTGCACCCATACGCCGGGTGCGTAAACCGAAAAAGATAAAAGCAATGACAACCCCAATAAACATATTCAGGAAACAGAGCCACTGAATACCCATTCCGAAAGCTGCCGCCACTCCTCCAAAACCTACAATAGCAGATGCAGAGATAAACGTAGCACCGTAAGAAAGTGCCATAACAATAGGATTCATCTGACGTCCGCCTACCAGATAGTCACTGGTATTCGTTGTTTTCTTGTATCCCAAAAAGCCGAGGTAAGCAAGTGACAGGAGATATCCTATCACAATCAAGCCGAGTGTAAATGTATTCATCGAGTTTCGTCTTTTTCGTCGTCCTTATTCCAATACTTCAGCCCAAACCAGGCAGCAAAGATCACACATACCACTGAAAGAAGGTAAGGCAGAATTATAAAAGGGTCGTCTATTCCAAACATTTGCGTATCAGATTTTAATTAGCGTTGCAAATGTAAGGAAATTATTGAAAAGACAAAACTTTTGCTTACTAATACTGATTATAATGTATCTTTTTCTCGTCAAATTTCTGTTTCGGGTTCTCTTTTGTAGCCGGATAGCCGAAAGGAATGACACAAAGCGGAAGGATATTATCAGGTAGATTGGTATATTTGCGTACCACCTGCATACGGTCTTCATAAGGATAGGCAGCCGTCCATACAGCCCCCAGTCCCAGACTTTCGGCAGCCAGCAGAATATTTTGCGCTGCTGCTGAACAATCCAAATACCAATAAGACGAACGTACAGAATCTCCGCAGACAATGATAGCGTTACGGGCTTGGGTTAACATCTTTGCATAAGGAAGCGCAGCAGCCATTGAATCCAGTTTGGCACGATCGGATACTACTATAAATTCCCAAGGACGGACATCTTTCCCCGAAGGGGCAGCCATTCCGGCACGAAGCATCAAGTCTATTTTCTCTTTCTCCACTCCCTTATTCAGATAAGTACGCACACTTTTACGTGCGAAGATATTATCCAAAGCAGCATTTCCGGTTTCGGACGTTCCTTTTTCTTCTTTGGTAGAAGAACATGCGCTCATAGCAACAACTATTGCTGCAATCAGACATAAGAAAGAGAAAATCTTTTTCATTGTGATACTATTTAAAACAGATTCAACTTATTTTTCTGCGCCTCTTCCAATGAAACCGTTTCACGTTTCAGCAGACCGCTTTTTTCACGAAGCACCTCATATTCGCTATTCAGTTCGTTCACCAATTCGGCTTTCAGCTGTGGATTCAATAATTTGGAAGCAACACTTGCATTCTGGGAAGCATCTTTCAGATGTACCACCGGAGCGTGATAGACAGGAGCAATCTTCAATGCTGTATGCATTTTCGATGTAGTAGCCCCACCAATCAGAAGAGGAATATCCAGTCCTGCTTTTTCGAGTTCCAAAGCCACATGCGCCATTTCTTCCAAAGAGGGAGTAATCAGACCACTCAATCCAATCATATCCACTTTTTCTTCAATGGCACGCTGCACAATGGTTTCCGCCGGCACCATCACTCCCAAGTCTACAATATCATAACCATTGCAAGCCATCACCACCGCTACAATATTTTTTCCAATATCGTGCACATCGCCCTTTACAGTTGCCAGCAACACTTTTCCAGCCGCGGCGCTTCCTTCCACTTTTTCCGATTCGATAATCGGCTGCAGGATAGCTACGGCTTTTTTCATCGTACGGGCAGTCTTCACAACTTGGGGAAGAAACATCTTACCGGCACCAAACAACTCACCTACATAATTCATTCCATCCATCAACGGGCCTTCAATCACATCGACTGCTTTATCATAAAGCGGCAATGCTTCCGCCAAATCCTGTTCAAGGAAATCTCCGATTCCTTTCATCAAGGCATATTTCAAGCGTTCCTGAACGGATTCTTCTCTCCACGCATCTTGTTTGGCGGCTGGTTGTCCGGCAGTTCCGCTCATAGTTGCTTTCAGCGATTCCGCCAATTCTATCAGACGTTCCGCTGCGTCCGGACGACGATTTAAGACGACATCTTCTATCTTTTCCAATACATCGGTCGGGATATCACTATATAACACGGAAGTACCCGGATTCACAATTCCCATGTCCATTCCTTGCTGAATGGCATGATAAAGGAATACAGCGTGCATCGCCTCACGGATATAATTATTGCCACGGAAAGAGAAAGAAAGGTTACTGACTCCTCCGCTAATATGAGCACCCGGAAGATTCTTTTTGATCCATGCGGTAGCTTCAATGAAATCTACGGCATAGTTATTATGTTCTTCGATCCCCGTAGCTACGGCAAGTACATTGGGGTCAAAAATAATATCATGAGGATTAAAACCTACTTTATCTACCAAAAGACGGTAAGCCCGTTCGCAAACTTCTATTTTACGGGCGGCTGTATCTGCCTGACCTTTCTCATCGAAAGCCATTACGACGGCGGCCGCTCCATATTGGCGGATGATACGGGCATGTTCGAGGAAAACGTCCTCGCCTTCTTTCAGAGAAATGGAGTTAACGATTGACTTTCCTTGCAGACATTTCAGGCCGGCTTCAATCACTTCCCATTTGGAAGAGTCAATCATTACCGGAACACGGGCAATTTCCGGTTCGGACATGATAAGATTCAGGAAAGTAGTCATCTCTGTCTTTGCGTCCAACAGTCCGTCATCCATATTGACGTCAATCACCAAGGCACCATCTTCCACTTGTTGACGGGCGATGGAGAGAGCTTCATCATATTTCTTTTCGTTTATCAGACGAAGAAACTTACGAGAACCGGCTACGTTGCAACGTTCGCCGACATTTACAAAGTTAATTTCCGGTTTGACTTCCAACAGTTCAAGTCCGGAAAGCCACATACAATCCGGTGCAAGAGCAGGGACGTGTGGTTTAGCACCTTTCACGAGGGCGGGATATTCGGCAATATAGGCATCCGTCGTTCCACAACAGCCGCCAATGATATTGATTAGCCCTTCTTCGATATATTCTCTCACTTCGTGAGCCATATCAGCAGGTGTCTGGTCATACTTACCCAGGCTATTCGGTAATCCGGCATTCGGATAGGCGCTAATATAATAAGGTGCACGAGCTGCCAGTTGTTCCAGAAATGGTTTCAATTGGCGGGCTCCGAAAGAACAGTTTAAACCGACAGAAAAGATATTGGCATGTTGCACGGAAGCAAGAAATGCGTCCAATGTCTGGCCGGACAATGTTCGTCCGCCAATATCGGACACTGTTACAGATAACATGACAGGGACTTCGACGCCTGTTGCTTTCATTGCCTGTTCGGCTGCAAAAATAGCAGCTTTAGCATTCAGGGTATCAAAGATTGTTTCGATCAGAATGGCGTCTACGCCACCTTCAAGCATTGCTTCCATCTGTTGCTGATAGGATGCAGCCAGTTCGTCGTAACTCAAAGCACGATAAGCCGGATTGTTCACGTCCGGGCTCATAGAGCAGGTTTTATTGGTTGGGCCTACAGAGCCGGCTACAAAACGCGGTTTATCGGGATTCTTTGCAGTGTACTCGTCGGCAAGATCACGGGCTAGTTTTACGGCTGCCAGATTCATCTCACGCACGTATTCTTCTACGTGATAATCAGCCATAGAAACTGTAGTCGAACTGAATGTATTGGTTTCGATGATATCCGCACCTGCTTCCAGGTATTTACGATGAATATCCTGAATCACGTCGGGACGTGTAAGACACAATAAGTCGTTATTCCCTTTCAACTGTCCGGGGATATGCGCAAACCGTTCACCACGAAAATCTTCTTCCTTGAGGTTATATTGTTGAATCATTGTACCCATTGCCCCATCCAGAATAAGGATGCGCTCGGATACGACTTGAGAAATTGTCTTTTTCATTACCCTATCACATTAATACCTAAATACCTACTCTGCCATCTTCTGCCAGACACTTCGCAGTCCGGCGTTTATCTTATAGCGGTTTTTACTTACCGCTTGAACATTCTTGCCATATCTCTACGGTCGTCTTTCTCCTTTATAGATTCTCGTTTATCATATTCTTTCTTACCTTTCGCCAAAGCGACTACCAGTTTCGCCAAACCTTTCTCATTGATAAACAAGCGTACAGGGACAATCGTAAAGCCGGGATTTTTCATCTCCCGCTGAAGTTTCTCCAATTCTTTTTTATTAAGCAACAACTTCCTCTCTCTACGTGCCGTATGGTTATTGTACGATCCATAGAAATATTCGGCAATGTGCATATTCTTCACCCACAATTCGCCTTTCGTAAAATAGCAAAACGTATCTACCAGACTGGCTTTTCCCAAACGAATGGATTTTATTTCCGTACCGGTCAATACAATACCTGCTGTGTAGGTATCTATCAGCTCGTAATCAAACGTAGCCCGCTTATTCTTTATATTTACAGGAGGTTGTTTCATCTTTACTCATTAATTAAGTATAGCCGTCAGTCTATTAAACACGATCTGTATCACCGCCGGACATAGTATTAACAATACAGACGACAAAAGGGTGTATTTTAATCGTTGTTTTTCTTCTACTCCCATCAGTATAGGAACTCCCTCCCATACCACATAGACGATGTAGAACTGCAGCAACCAAGCAATAATTCTAAAATCAGGTAATAGTCCGGTTACTATCTGAAGCAGGAAAGACACAACCAATGCATATCCTGCAAACTGTTGTGTCAACGGCATATTGCTATGCAGACCAAACATCCTTGTTCCCATTTCATTGATGGCATAAGCTGCCAGAAAATAGCCACCGAACAGGGCTACAGCTACGGCGCAACAATTGGTCATAGCTATCTGGAAACTTTGCGGACCTCCCCACCCATTCGTCAATAACGAACCGATGAATACGGACAGACCGCATAAACCAATCATAGGATAGACAAAAGCCATAAATACTTTTCGCCTATCCTCTTCCATAGAAATTTCCTCCCAGGCCTTGGCCGGAGAGGAAATCAATTTCATTGCTATGTTAAATAGTTCTTTGTAGTTCAATGTTATTCTGTAAATGCGTAATCATATTCAACCGAACGTTCAACCGAAGTTTCCTTCCCATCCTTATCGACCAATTCATCTTTTGAGTTATTGATTTCAGCTGTCAGTTCCAGGTATTTCGGTAATTTGCCTGTTTTCTCCTTAAATGCAGCAAGAGCAGCTCTAATTGAATAAGCCCTATAAGCATATGTAAAATTAGAACGAGTTACGGTCTCACCTGCATCCTCAACAACATGGCTAATATATAGTTTTAACTTAGTGTCAGAGGCAGTCATTGCTTCAGGATCATAAGAAAGAACAAATGAATGCTTCTTTACTTCTGAATCTTCAACACTAGAGTTTGTAACTTTCACCCAATATGGCATTGTCAAAACGATTGTATTTTTGTCATAATAAACCAAACTTGACTGTTGCTTATCCAATGAATAAAGAGGATTAGTAGGTTCCGTTTTTTGAGGATTCAAACCTTCATTACCTTTAGGGTCAATACAAAGCGGAGTAGATAGCAAAGTAACTGGTATACTAGTACTATTTGCTGTCACCTGTGATTGGTCATATTGGCATGAAATTATATACATATTTCCATCCAAAAAGCCCAATTCTGTAGTTGGAACCAACTTCGTAGTTGCATCCCCCATCAGAAATGATCCAAAATTATACTTAACAGGAACAGTCATTGTAACATTGTGGTTATCATCTCCATTCATACAAGAAGTAACTGACATACCCATAACCACAGCCATCAAAGCCACCAAGAAAAATTTCACTTGTTTCATAAACATATTTTTTAGATTTTGCAAAGATATAAATTCTAATTCATAATTAATAAATGCAAGTACTTAAAAAATACTGCATCAGTTACTTTATTATTTTTGCAAAAAGTTCCAAATGATCATCTACGTAGCTTGCAATCAATGCTGTGACTTGTTCTTCCATCTCTAAATAGGCTTCTTCCAACTCATCAAAAGCTTCATATTGCTCGTACATAGCCATAAATTCATCATCCGTCCGTTCCTTTTCCAAATCTTTCCGGTTGGCATCAAAGATTTTCTTAGCCTTATAAACTAATTTCGAAAACTCTTCCGCTCCCCACAAACGCATCACTTTCGCAAACGGATTATCAAAGATATAACCACCATAGCCATTCTGAATCAATTGACAGAACCCGCCAACCATCATCTCATCACGAAAAATCTGATAAGCCAGCAAAGAATGTTGTTCTCCCGTCAACAAAGGCATCGTCTCCGCAGTCAATTCACCACCGATTACCTCTTTATATTTATCTGTAAACGCCTGGATAAATTCATCCATTCCTTCACCCGCAGCCTTTTGTAAGGCTGATTCTACAACTTCGATCATAATCTTCTTTATATAATGATGCAGCAAAGCTACGAATTTTATTCTACATCCAGTAATAGTCCCTCCATAATCTTGCCAATCTTAACTCCATTATCCGTCCTCCACGTTCTTCACACGATCCATATCATCTCATTTACAGACACTTCCTGTGAACAAATCATATAAAACACGGTATTCACATCCTTCACAGAATATGTATTTCACAGTTTCACCACATAGTGAGAACCAATACTTGCTATATTAATAGAAACAGGCAAATAGCATATATATCCCGAATGAAAAGCAACTGTTTAATAACAGACGACTCCAGTCGGCTATCCAGTCAACTCTAGTCGACTAATCAGACAACGATAGTTGTCCGAATGGCCGGCTAGAGTCAGCTGACAAGAATATTGTAAGGTGATTTATGAATTGCCGGCTCTATTCAGGCTGTTTATTATACATGTAATCGCATCCCCAAATAAACTCCTATTAGATAAGGTATAAGCCAAATGCACCAAACTACAATGCTGAAACGATTAAAATGTCTCTTTTCTATAGGCGTTCCCTTCACATAGGTCCATATCGCCCATAACGCATGTACAAACATCAGAAGAATAGCAATTGCCCCTATCACCGTATGCATTTCGTCATGCAAATGAGTCAGTTCGGCAATATGCTCCATCAGGCTTGTACCCACCGTGTCGGCCAGCAACCCGAGAAGAAAGAAAATGATATGCCAAAACTTTAATTTCCTTTGAAGACGTTCTCCCCAAACACCTATCGTATAAAACACAAGCGCAGATGAAATAACGCAAATTGCCGCTATTAAATAATGTATATCTATCTGATTCAGTTCCATAAATTTTCTTTTTCTAATAACAACAAAGCACAGGATAGATAGTTCTCGCGGTCTCAATCTTTCACAAATGCAATCCCGACTTTACAAACGACGAAAAAACGTAAACAGATTTGTCTCTTTTCACAAAAAAGTAATAAAAGGCGATTTGCAGAAACAAATAAATCGACTACCTTTGTGGGCGATTTAGAGAATCGTGACTACGTATTTTTAATTATATCACTAAAAAAAGAGCTAATTATGACTTATTCACACGAAGTGGAACACATGTGTGTTGTAAAGAAGGGCCCTAACCACGGACCGGCTCCCATACCCGAAGAAGGCAAATGGGTAAAATCTAAAGAAATCGTTGATATTTCTGGTTTGACACACGGTATCGGTTGGTGCGCTCCTCAACAAGGTGCTTGTAAACTGACACTGAACGTTAAAGAAGGTATCATTCAGGAAGCTTTAGTTGAAACTATCGGATGTTCCGGTATGACTCACTCTGCTGCTATGGCTGCTGAAATTCTTCCGGGAAAAACGATCCTTGAAGCATTGAACACTGACCTTGTTTGCGACGCTATCAATACTGCAATGCGCGAACTTTTCTTGCAAATCGTATACGGACGTACTCAATCAGCTTTCTCTGAAGGTGGTTTGATTATCGGTGCAGGTTTGGAAGACTTGGGTAAAGGTCTTCGTAGCCAGGTAGGTACTCTTTATGGTACTTTGGCTAAAGGTCCTCGTTACCTTGAAATGGCAGAAGGTTATATCAAACAAATCTTCTTGGACAAGAACGACGAAATCTGCGGATACGAATTCGTACACATGGGTAAGTTCATGGACGAAATCAAGAAAGGTACTGATGCTAACGAAGCTTTGAAGAAAGTTACAGGTACTTACGGACGCGTAACAGCAGAACAGGGAGCAGTTAAATCTATTGATCCACGTCACGAATAATATAAGGAGGAAAGAAACAATGATTAGAGAAGTAAAATTCGAAAGCCAAGACCGTCGTATCAAACAGATTATCGCTGCTTTGAACGCTAACGGCATCAAAGATATCGAAGAAGCTAACGCTATCTGTGAAGCTCATGGACTTGATCCTTATAAAACGTGTGAAGAAACTCAGCCTATCTGTTTTGAAAATGCAAAATGGGCTTATGTTGTAGGTACTGCCATTGCTATTAAAAAAGGTTGTACAAACGCTGCTGAAGCTGCTGAAGCTATCGGTATCGGTCTGCAAGCATTCTGCATCCCGGGTTCTGTAGCTGACGACCGTAAAGTTGGTATCGGCCATGGTAACCTTGCTGCTATGTTGCTGCGTGAAGAAACTAAATGTTTCGCTTTCCTGGCAGGTCACGAATCTTTCGCTGCTGCTGAAGGTGCTATCAAAATCGCTGCTAAAGCAGACAAAGTACGTAAAGAACCGTTGCGTTGTATCTTGAACGGTCTTGGAAAAGACGCTGCTCAGATCATCTCTCGTATCAACGGCTTTACATACGTTCAGACTCAATTCGATTACTTTACTGGTGAACTGAAAGTTGTTCGCGAAATCGCTTACTCTGACGGTCCTCGTGCAAAAGTAAAATGTTATGGTGCTGACGACGTTCGCGAAGGTGTAGCTATCATGTGGAAAGAAGGTGTAGACGTATCTATCACAGGTAACTCTACTAACCCGACTCGTTTCCAACATCCAGTTGCAGGTACTTACAAGAAAGAACGTGTTCTTGCTGGTAAACCATATTTCTCTGTAGCTTCAGGTGGTGGTACAGGTCGTACTCTTCACCCGGATAACATGGCTGCCGGTCCTGCTTCATACGGTATGACAGACACAATGGGTCGTATGCACTCTGACGCTCAGTTCGCTGGTTCTTCATCAGTTCCTGCTCACGTAGAAATGATGGGATTCCTGGGAATTGGTAACAATCCTATGGTAGGTTGTACAGTGGCTTGCGCTGTTGACGTAGCTCAGGCTTTGGGTAAGTAATTTAAGTTACTTTTATATAAGGAGAGTAGATTTTTTGTTCTACTCTCCTATTTTTATTTAAAACAATAAACTTTTGGAATAGCGATTCCATTCTATATTTATTAAAAGATATTTGAGCTTTTAGCTCTTATTCTCTGTTCTGAAAACCGCCAAATAGAAGTCCATGAGAATAAGTTACTGAAAGTTCGCGTCCATCGGGCGTGAACTGTTCGTACTTATTTATGGACATGGTGCTTGGCGGTACCTCAGAACAAAATAAGTTTCGAATGGTTCCGCCTTTTTTATTATTATGTATCACACAATATGAAAAATTCATAAATGTGAACCATCAGCTACATATACGTGACTTATCATCTACAAACAAAAAAGACTTATCATAAAAAATACATCTAACTTTGTGAAAGAAAAATCAAACAATTATATAAAACGCAGTAAAGTAGCATTCACAAACAGCAAATATGATACACATTGGTCAAATAATTGAAGCAGAATTACACCGACAAGAACGATCAGTTACATGGTTTGCCAATAAACTATATTGTGACAGGACTAATATATATAAAATCTTCAAACGTGGAAGTATAGATTCTGATCTACTTTTACGCATATCTAATATTTTAAGTCATAACTTTTTCAATTATTATTTAGAAGAACTAGAAAGCTGTGAAAAGAAAGCCACAAATTCGTGACTTATCAACCACTATAAAAACATTCTAATTATCATTATAAACACTTTCTTTGCATACATCTTTTATTTATAATATGAAAATAAGAGATTATATAATCCCATATTCAACAAGCAAAGTTCTAATATTAAAAACAGATAAAAGAAAAACAATATTTTTTACAAAATATTCTATG
>NZ_JADPLO010000028.1:0-73421 GCF_015667765.1 Bacteroides sp. 1001302B_160321_D4
GTATAATATTATATTGAATCATTCCTTAGACCTAAATATATGTAATATTTGATTTAACCGCTAACACTGAAAAATACTAGAGAGATGGAGAATAATGACAGGCAGATTGAATTAAAGTTTCAGAGGTTTTTCACTGTAAATTTTCCAAAGGTAAAGAACTTTGCTCAAATGCTGCTAAAATCGGAAGCGGATGCAGAAGATGTGGCTCAAGATGTTTTCTGTAAGCTCTGGTTGCAGCCTGAGTTGTGGCTGGATAATGATAAAGAACTAGACAATTATATTTTTATAATGACTAGAAATATAGTTCTGAATATCTTTAAACATCAACAAGTAGAACAGGAATATCAGTCGGAAGTTATAGAGAAGACTCTTCTTTATGAATTAACAGAAAAGGAAGAGATCTTGAATAACGTATATTATAAGGAGATGTTGATGATTATTCAACTCACCCTGGAGAAAATGCCGAAGCGTCGGAGGTTGATATTCGAACTTAGTCGTTTCAGGGGATTAAGTCATAAAGAAATAGCTGATAAACTCGATGTTTCTATCCGAACAATAGAGCATCAGGTTTATTTGGCATTGATCGAATTAAAGAAGGTACTCCTCTTTTTTATTTTTTTTCTCTAATATTTTTAAGTAGTATGTATGTAGTAGTTGTATTTAGTGTATAAAGCCCAAAAAAGAAAGAAAAAGATTCATGAAAAATTATATTCAACAACTCGTAGAATTATTCGGCCATAATAGCTATTCAGCCGGAACACAGAAGAAAGTGCAACAGTGGTTGGCTGATGAGGAGCATGTTGATGAAAAGAGTGAGGCTCTTCGTGAGCTTTGGAAACAAGCAGGAGAACAGAAAGTGCCTGATGGCATGCAACAATCAATACAACGAATGCGGCAGAATCTGGGAATGCAGTCTATCACTTCACGTAGAAATTACCAGTTGCTTATATGGAGAGCTGCAGCTATTTTCTTGTTAGCAGTCTCATCCGTTTCTATTTATTTGATGTTGGAAAAGGAACGGCCGGAAAAAGATTTAGTTGAATGCTATATACCGACAGCGGAAATTCGTGAACTTACATTACCGGATGGTACAAATGTCATGCTGAATTCGAAGAGTATACTACTATATCCGGAAAAATTTACAGGAGAGACTAGAAGTGTATATTTGATTGGTGAGGCCAACTTTAAAGTGAAACCGGATAAGAAGCATCCTTTCATTGTAAAGGCCAATGATTATCAAGTTACTGCTTTAGGTACTGAATTTAATGTAAATGCTTATCCGGAAAATAGCGAACTGATGGCTACTTTGCTGGAAGGTAGTGTGAAAGTTGAATTCAATAACTTGCTGTCCAATATTATTTTAAAGCCTAATGAACAGTTGGTATATGACAAACATACGAAAGCGCACAATCTGCGGATGCCTGAGATAGATGATGTGACAGCATGGCAACGTGGGGAATTGGTTTTTAGTAATATGTATCTGGAGGATATTTTTACAAGTCTTGAACGCAAATTTCCTTATGCTTTTGTATATAGCCTTCATAGCTTGAAAAAGAATACATATAGTTTCCGCTTCTCCAAACAGGCGAATCTGGAGGAAGTTATGAAGATTATATCGCAAGTTGTAGGAAATGTAAACTATGTTATCAAGGGAAATAAGTGCTATGTAACTAGTAAAGAATAAATATATTGTAGAACCTTTTAAATTTAATACGTAATGCAAAAAAATACCCGGAAGGAATGGCCGTTCCTCCCGGATATGAAATCAATCTCTTTTAATATTAGCGTAATATTGACGCTATTCTGAATGATCCTAGAATAATAACCAATTAACTAATACTAAAGATGCTACAAATCTACGAAAAAATAGCAGAAAAAATAGCTCATAAGCGGGTCTTTCTCACTTTTTTAAGTCTTATTCTTATACAGACTTTCGCTTTGGCTCAAAATGATAGTAAAATAACTATCCAGCAAAAAAACATCACTGTCATTGATGCCTTAAAAACTGTGGAAAAACAGTCCAAAAAGTCTATAAATTATAGTGATTCCGAATTAAAAGGAAAAGTAATAGCCCAGTTAAACTTGCGGAACGCATCCCTCGAAACCGCACTTGATACCATCTTAAAAGGGACGGGCTTTTCATTCCAGATTCAAGGTAACTACATCATAATAGCTGAAAAGAAGCCTGTAGTTGCACAAACCCTTAAAAATATCAAAGGAAAGGTTACTGATGAAAGCGGTGAACCGTTGATTGGAGTAAATATATCTGTGGATGGTAGTTCTACAGGTACGATTACCGATTTCGATGGTAACTTTACGATCAAGGCGGCAGAGAAATCTATTCTCAAAGTATCTTATATCGGATATGCTGCACAGATAATTCCTGTTTCCAAGAAAGATTTCTATCCGGTTGTAATGAAGCAGGATACAGAAGTGCTCGATGAAGTTGTTGTGACGGCATTGGGTATCAAACGTGCAGAAAAGGCGTTGTCTTACAATGTACAACAAGTCAAGGGAGATGCTTTGACTACGGTAAAAGATGCTAACTTCGTAAACTCGCTGAACGGTAAGATAGCCGGAGTGAGTATAAACAAAAGTGCTAGTGGAGTTGGTGGTGCGACACGTGTTGTAATGCGTGGTGCAAAATCTATTGAAGGTGATAATAATGCTTTGTATGTGGTGGACGGTATTCCTTTGTTCAATACCAATATGGGAAATACCGACAGTGGTATTATGGGTGAAGGTAAGGCCGGAACAGAAGGAATCGCCGACTTCAATCCCGAAGATATTGAAAGTCTTTCTGTTTTGAGTGGTCCTTCGGCTGCTGCGTTGTATGGTAGTAGTGCCGCTAACGGTGTAATTTTGATTACCACTAAAAAAGGAAAAGAAGGAAAACTTTCAGTGCAGTTCTCTTCTTCTTCAGAGTTCAGCAAAGCTTATATGACTCCTGAGTTTCAAAATACGTATGGTAACAAAAAAGATATGTATGAAAGCTGGGGTGAGAAACTGTTGACTCCTACAAGTTATGATCCTAAGAAGGATTTCTTTAATACCGGAACAAACTTTATTAATTCGGTTACGTTGACCACCGGTACGAAATCGAATCAGACTTTTGCTTCTGTTTCTTCTACCAATTCCAAAGGTATTGTGCCTAATAATGAATATGATCGTTTGAATTTCACAATCCGTAATACGGCAACTTTCCTTAATGATAAATTACAACTCGATTTAGGTGCGTCGTATGTGAAACAGAAAGACAAGAATATGGTATCGCAAGGACAATATTGGAATCCGGTGATGGCCGCCTATTTGTTCCCTCGTGGTGAAGACTTTGATGGAATTAAGTCATTCGAACATTTCGATGAAAGCCGTCAACTTCCGGTTCAGTATTGGCCGGTGGCAGATCCGGTATATGCTTCACAGAACCCTTACTGGACTGCTTATCGCAATGTAGCTACGAATGAAAAGAGTCGTTATATGTTCAACGTAGGGTTGACTTATAATATTACCGATTGGTTGAATGCGACAGCCCGTTTCAGAATGGATGACACACATGTATTGTTTGAACGCAAGATTTACGCTTCATCCGACGATAAATTTGCGGAAGGAAAGAAAGGACTGTATGGATACAATAACTATGAAGACCGTCAGGAATATGCCGACTTTATGTTGAACGTAAATAAACATATAGCTGATTTCAGTATTTCTGCCAATGCGGGTTGGAACTATTCTAACTATTGGGCATTGGAGAGAGGATACAAAGGGACATTATTGGGAGTGCCCAATAAATTTGCGGCTTCTAATATCGATCCGGCTAATGGTCGTATCTCAGAAAAGGGTGGTGATAGTCGTGTACGTAATCATGCTGTTTTTGCCAATTTGGAACTTGGTTGGAAGAGTATGCTTTATTTGACGCTGACCGGACGTAATGACTGGAATTCACGTTTGGTGAATACCGATGAAGAATCTTTCTTCTATCCCTCAATCGGTCTGTCCGGGATTATTTCCGAGATGGTCAAATTGCCCGAATTTATCTCTTACCTGAAAGTTCGTGGTTCGTATACGGAAGTCGGTGCGCCTGTATCCCGTTCGGGACTGACTCCGGGTACGGTAACTACCCCTATTGTGGGTGGTGCATTAGATCCTACCGGTATCTATCCGTTTACTGATTTCAAGGCAGAGCGTACAAAGTCATACGAATTTGGATTAAGTCTGAAGTTGTGGAATAAATTAAGTGCGGAGGTAACCTACTATCATTCTAATACATACAATCAGACCTTCTTGGGTGATCTTCCGGAATATACCGGATACAAGCAGATTTATTTGCAGGCCGGTAATGTGGAAAATCGTGGTTGGGAGGCTTCATTAAGCTATTCCGATCAGTTTAAGTTCGGATTAGGAATCTCTTCAACATTGACATTCTCTCGAAATATAAACGAGATTAAGGAGATGGTTGAAAACTATCATACGGATTTGATGGATGAACCGATTAATATTCCGGAGGTTTTGAAGGATGGTGGTCGTGTCATCTTGAAAGAAGGCGGAAGTATCCACGATATTTATGCCAACACCTTCTTGAAGAAAGACCACCTGGGATATGTTGAGGTAAAGAGCGACGGAACCTTTGGAATGGAAAAGGGGGAACCTGTTTATTTGGGAAAAACTTCTCCTGACTTTAATCTGGGATGGAGTAATATGTTGACATACAAAGGCTTTGGACTCGGATTCCAAATCAACGGACGTTTTGGTGGCGTGGTGACCTCTTCTACAGAGGCATTGCTTGATCGTTTCGGTGTGTCCAAACGTTCGGCTGAGGCTCGTGAAGCGGGAGGCGTATTGTTGAAGGGACAAGGTCTGGTAGATGCGAAGTCTTATTATCAGATGACAGGTACGGGAAATTATGAAACTTCCGGTTACTATGTATACAGTGCCACCAATATTCGTTTGCAAGAACTTACCTTTAGCTATACTATGCCTAATAAGTGGTTTGGTAACGTGTTGAAAGATGTTACAGTTTCGTTTATAGCCAACAATCCTTGGATGTTGTATTGCGAAGCTCCGTTCGATCCGGAACTGACTCCTTCCACTAGTACTTACGGACAAGGTAATGATTATTTTATGCAACCGAGTGTTCGTAGCTTTGGCTTCGGTATTAAATTTAAATTATAATACACCTTCTTTATTATGAGAAAAATGAATCATTTTAAACTATTAGCGGTGATATGCGCAATGACGCTATTTGCCTCATGCAATTTTGAAGAAATCAATACCAACCAATTTGAGATGAGCGACGGAGAAGGTGCGATGGATGGTTTTGAAGTCGGAGGGCTGATTACAGCTATGCAACGGACAGTGATTCCCGTAGGCACACAGGCTGATGATACAGATGTTATCAATGAATATCAAATAGCTTATCATCTGTCGGCCGATAATTGGAGTGGATTTTTTGGCGAGAACAACAGTAACGGTTGGAACGCAGGTAGTAACAATACTACTTATTATTTGTTGGACAATTGGATAAAAGCGACCTATACACAGTCTTATACCAATGCTCTTGATCCTTGGAAGAAATTGAAAATAGCGTCCGAGAAAAATGGTACGCCCGAAGTCTTTGCTTTGGCTCAAATTCTGAAGATTTCCGCTTGGCACAAGACACTTGAAAGTTTCGGTCCGATGCCTTATTCTCATGCGGCGGACGCTACAATGAACATTCCGTTCGATTCGGAGAAAGAGGTGTATACGGCGATGTTTGAAGAATTGACCGCAGCCATTGAAGAATTAACAGAAAAGGCGGAAAATGGGGTGAATGTAATGGGCGCTTATGATGCGGTATATGCCGGAGATGCTACCAAATGGGTGAAATACGGCAATTCGTTGATGCTTCGTTTGGCTATGCGTGTCCGCTTCGCTGATGCGGAACTGGCGAAAAAGTATGCTACTCAAGCAGTAAATCATTCTATCGGCGTGATGACGGCTAAGGATGATGCGGCTCAAATGAGTCAAGGAGCGGGTATGACTTTCCGCAACAACATTGAATGGCTGGCAGGCAACTATAATGAAGCTCGTATGGGTTCTTCCATCTTTTCTTATCTGATGGGATATGAAGACCCGCGTTTGAGCGTTTATTTTTTGCCGATGGATGGTAATGCCTCTTATGGTGTTGAGGCTTTCGACGGAAAAACGTATCAAGCGGTGCCGGCAGGGCATGCCAATGCGCAGAATGACATCTACAAATCTTGCTCAAAGCCCAATATTCAAAGTGGAACTCCTACATATTGGCTGCGTGCATCGGAAGTTTATTTTTTGCGTGCGGAAGCAGCTTTAGTGTGGGAAGGTTTCGGCAGTGCGGATTCATGGTATAAACAGGGCATTGATATGTCTTTTCAGGAGAATGGTGTGACCGATCCTGTAGACGATTATATGAATTCCAATTTGTCACCTCGGGCATATGTTTTTTCCCATTATCAGTATGGGCAAACACTTTCTGCTCCGTGTGAGACTACTGTCAAGTTTGAAGGAACAACAGAGCAGAAGTTGGAAAAAATTATGATTCAGAAGTGGATTGCTTTGTTTCCTAACGGACAGGAAGCGTGGACGGAATGGAGAAGAACCGGTTATCCGAAGTTGAATGTCATTAAGACTTTGAAAGGAGCAGTGCAAGGCGCAACTCTTGAGGGCGGTATTCGCCGTATGATTTATCCCACCAGTTTTTCTCAGACTAACGAGGGAAAGGCTATTTATGAAGCAGCCTTGAAGTTGTTCAATAACGGTGCAGGTGGCGAAGATAAGTCTTCTACCCGTTTGTGGTGGGATTGTAAGAGATAACCTACATGTATCATTTTAATACAGATGAAGAATATGAAATCATTAAGAAAATTGTTATATATTATTCCATTGACAGGCATGATGGTAACTTCTTGCATGGATGTGGAGAATATTGAGATAGACCATATAGGCGGGTATGCCACAATGAACAATGCGGAGAGTGAGGCATATTATGCCAATCTGCGCGCCTATAAGGCGACTGCTTGGAATTACAATCGTCCCGTAGCTTTCGGATGGTATTCCAATTGGGCGCCTGCTGGAGCTTATCGAAGAGGATATCTCTCTGCTATGCCCGATAGTATGGATTTTGTTTCAATGTGGAGTGGCGCTCCAGGACGTTATGAAATCACTCCGGAGCAGAAGGCAGATAAAGAGTTTGTGCAAAAGGTGAAAGGAACGAAACTGTTGCAGGTAAGTCTGCTTTCTTATCTTGGTAAGGGTGCGACACCAAATTCGGTATACCTCGAAGTGGAAAAACAAGCGGAGGAAGAAGGCTGGTCGGCGGCTCAATTGGAAACGGCGAAGAAACAAGCCCGTTGGAAATATTGGGGATTTGAAGGTCAGTTTGAAAGTGAAAACCATTATGCATGTCTGGCGAAGTTTGCCAAAGCTCTGTGCGATTCTTTGTATGCAAACGAATGGGACGGTTATGATGTAGACTGGGAAATCGGTAGTGGTGTGTTTGATATGGATGGCACATTGAGTCAGAATAAGCATTTGATTCATTTGGTTAAAGAAATGAACAATTACATTGGCCCGAAAAGCGATCCGGAAGGTAAAGGACATAAAATGATCTGTATTGATGGAAATATTTATGGGCTTACCCGTGAATTGGATGAGTATGTCGATTATTGGATTATACAAAGTTATGGTAGTTCCAATCCCGGTTTTGATGGTTATGGCGTTGATCCTAAGAAAATAATCTGCACAGAGAACTTTGAAAAGTATGCCACTAATGGAGGTCAATTGCTGAAGCAGGCTGCTGCTATGCCGCGAGAAGGTTATAAAGGTGGAGTAGGAGCTTATCGCTTCGATAATGATTATGACAATACGCCAAATTATAAATGGATGCGTCAGGCTATTCAAATCAATCAGCGGGTTTTCAATGAATGGAAAGCGAAACAAAACGAAGCGGAAAATAAACCGCAGGAATAAGTGGACTTATAAAATTCTAAAACAGTAAAAAGATGATGAATAAACATATATTCTATTATTTGATGGTAGGTAGTATGGCGTTATTGTTGGGCGCTTGCAACGACAGCATGAATGACCTGCTGGAGCCTAAGGTTTATTTCGAAAGCAAGGAATATAATTTCTCGGTGGAAGATGAAATGGATGTAATGACATTTGATCTGGTTTCAAGACTCTCGTCAGCAACTTCCTCTCAGGTAGACGTATCATATAGTGTAGCCGAACCAAGTGTAGTAGACGAATACAATGCAAAGTATGGCACAAATTATGAGATGCTTGATGTTTCGCAGGTAAAGCTAAGCAGTACGACATCTTCTATTTCGAGTGGAAAATTGTATGCGGATAATGTAGAAGTCGAACTTTCCGGGTTAGAAGCTTTGAAAGCCGGGAACTCGTATGTTTTGCCTATGCGGGTGCATTCGTCTTCGGTGTCGACTCTTTCCGGAACAAACATTGCATATTTCTTTTTCTCCAAACCGTTGAAAATTACCAAAGCTGGTAACTTCAGTAATCACTATATTTCTGTGAAGTTCCCTGTCGGTACTTTCTTTTCGTCATTCACTTACGAAGCATTGATTAATGTGGATTATTTCCTCGATAATAATACGATTATGGGAACTGAAGGTGTGATGATCCTCCGTATCGGTGATGCGGGAGGAGGAATTACTCCTAAAGATTATTTGGAAGTGGCCGGAAGACAGAACTACCGTGTAACGAAACCGTTGTTAACAAATCGTTGGTATCATGTAGCGTTGACTTATGATCAACCGACAGGAAAAACAGGCATTTATGTAAATGGTGAGAAATGGGCTGGTTCAGATTGGGGGATTGACGGTTTTGATCCGAATTCGGATATGGGTTTTTATATTGGTAGAATCTATGGTTTCAAGTGGGGTGAACGTCCATTCCATGGTAAAATGAGTGAAGTCCGTGTTTGGAGTGTAGCCCGTACGGAAAATCAACTTAAGCAGAATATGCTGGGTGTTGACCCTGCTTCAGAAGGCTTGGCACTTTATTATAAACTAGACGGATCGGAGACTCAGGAAGGTGGAGTTATCAAAGATGCCACAGGGCGTATAAACGGTACTACAAATGGAATTACTATTAAGACGTTGGATGCTCCGATAGCTATCAATTAATGGAACACACAAATTTGTGAGAGATTTTGCTCTTTGCATTTTTGAATATGAGTGAAAGCCTGCTTACTGAAAAGATAATATTCTTTTGGTAAGCAGGTTTCTTTTATTTATGTTTGTTTTATGAAGAAGTTACTATTTCCCCTGTTTATATCTTTTCCATCTAAATGTTTTTGCCAGTACCTTTATACATATAATTTATGCGGTTCATGTAAACCAATATGTAAACCGGAAAAATACGAATAAAATCTGTTGAATCCATAAAGCGAAGATATTACGGAGAAAGCTTTCTACTGTAATTATGATCTTTTTAGGGAACTTTTCAGATAATGATTGGCGCTGCTTCCAATGACATAAGATTACAGACGAAGGTGGAGATAAAATAGGAGATATTATCTTTGGCAGTTCGATATGTTCTAAGTACATTTGTTTCTTCTAAAAGAAATGAATGTTCAAGATGAATATGGAAGAAAGTAATAACGGAAGCAAGAAACTGCAAATACGCAATAGTACGGCTGAATTTCTTATTTTTCAGATAGAGAATAAAGAAGAAGGCATTGAAGTGCTTTATCAGGACGAAACTTTGTGGCTGACGCAGAAGACGATGTCGATATTGTTCGATGTTGATATACGCACAATTAATGAACATTTGAAAAATATATATTCGCAAGGAGAAGTAGATAAGAATACAACTATCCGGAAAAACCGGATAGTTCAAAAAGAAGGTAATCGGAATATTTCTCGTGAAGTTTTTATTTATAGTCTTGATGCCATCATTTCAGTCGGCTATCGCGTCAACTCCGTGCGCGCCACTCAATTTCGGCAATGGTGTACATTTATACTTCGGCAGTTTGCCATTCGTGGATATGTCATTGATAAAAAGCGAATGGAGAACGGATCATTCATCAATGAAGATTACTTTGAACATTTGCTTGCTGAAATCCGGGAAATACGATTGAGTGAGCGACGTTTCTACCAAAAGCTAACAGATATTTATGCTACCAGCATAGACTATAACCTCAATGCCCCGACCACACGTTTGTTTTTCAAAAAAGTCCAGAACAAAATGCACTATGCAGTTCATGGACACACGGCGGCAGAACTTATTGTAGAGCGTGCCGATGCAGAGAAGGAACACATGGGACTAACTACCTGGGAGAAAGCTCCTAACGGAAAGATTGTAAAAACAGATGTGTCGATAGCAAAGAATTATTTGAAAGAAGAAGAACTGGAGTCAATGGGACGGTTGGTCAATGCTTTTCTGGATTTGGCAGAAGACCGGGCAAAGCGGCATATTCCTATGACAATGGAAGACTGGGCGAAACGCATAGACAAATTCTTGGATAGCGATGACCGCCCGGTTTTAAATGATTCAGGAAAAGTTTCTACTGAACAAGCGAAAGAATATGCGGAAACTGAATTTGAGAAATATCGTATCATTCAGGACTGTTTGTTTCAGTCTGATTTCGACAAGTTTAATACTGGTGATACACTAGACTTTGTGGATGAAATTAAATAAGATTACCCCTATTCATCTATGAAACAAAACTCTCAAATTTAGATCTCATAATGATTTGTACCTGTTTTATTGTCATACTGTCAGGAATACATTCAAGTAGATGAATATCAACCTTCTATCACCTGACAATAACCATTGATAATAGGCTGACAATAAAATATCCAGACTTTTATTGTCAGCCTTGCTTTTATCTCTTATGATAGCTTTATTACCTGATAAACAGTACCTTTATAAGTATGCTTCGAAGGAATACCGCATTTTTGCAGCAATCTCCCGAAGTGGTATACTTTGTTATCAGACAATGACATACCGCTTTTCTTCTTCAGATAATTCAATATTTCAACCGGAGTAAGAAATTCCCCTTCCTCTTTCGTTTGTGCAGTCTTGAAATACTGGTAAAACAATTGCAACATAGCCGGTGTCTGCTCAAACTCACGGTTGTTTTCCGTCATAATCTGCTCATCCTCACTGTCAAACCAGTAGCGTTCGCCATGATGAATCTCGTGCATGGCTTGTGCATAAAGCTGTTCATAATCTATCGGCTGTGTAGTGTCGATGTTTCCCGTCACTTCAATACAAATGAAACGGCGGCTTCCCGAAGGATCAGTCAGCAAATCCTTCTGATTGCTTGTGCCGATAAATGAAGCATACCGCTGCAATTCAAGTACCGAGCGACCGTGCGGTTTCCGTAGATTGACCACAGGCTTTTGAAGAATATGTTTCAGAAATCCTTGTTGTGGCAGCGTTATCTGGTCAAACTCATCGATATTGATGAGCGCAAACCGATTCAGATACAGTTCTGCATCCCGTTTATGGCTGAAATCAATGCTGTCTGTATAGTAAGCGCGAAGCGCAGGCGGAATCATTTCACGGCAGAAAGTTGATTTATGAGTTCCCTGTCGGCCCACTAATATGGGCGACGTATTGTTTGCGTGCATTTTATCTACCCCTCTCCAATGTGAAACCATATTCAGGAACCAACGGTGGAAAAGCAATTCCCAATGCGGATTTTTGCAAGGAACCCTGTTTGCCAAAGCATGAATACGGTCTTTGCCGTCCCAATGAGGCAGATGGAACAGGAACTCTTCCAATGGATTGTAGATCGGCACACGGTTGGAATGTAAGTATCGGTCTATGTCCCTGTCCCATACGCCAATACCTTCGGATTGGGCATCAAGCATGATGCTGTTTTGTGCCCGTTTGTCAATAGGATGAAAATAAAACTGAAACGAGAAACGCTCCCGGTATTCCACTTCCCCGATCTGCGTATTATAACGGAACTCATAACGGCGATTCATAAATTCGTCCATCTGCAGGCTAAGGCGTTGCTCTTTAGTCAGGCAGTTGCTTTTGGGCACTCCCTTACATTCTTTGTATACGTTTCTTATCATCTCGCGTATCAGCATCGGATTTTTTCTTTTGTAATAACGCATGATGGTTCGTCGGGTTACCTCCTCTTCCGGGATGCCGGAGTAGTAACAATTTTCGGCAAGCGGGACTACTAACGTTTGCAAATCATGATCATTCCGATGCCAGTCTGTTTCCATTTCTTCGAATGTCTTCCGCAATGCTGCTTCATAAAGCAATGCTACTGTATCTTCCGTGTCATACCCCGGCAGTGCTCGATTCAGTGGAGATGCTTCAGTGCTCGATTTCTCATGATAAGTCATCTCGCCGGGCATACCGATGGGTTGTGAAAGATAGAAGGGGACAGGAGTGGGACGGTAAATCAAGTCCGGATCATAACTAAGACGTGAGAATTGTTCCAGTTTCGGCTCTTTCAATAGAATGTTGAAGGGAAGTTGAGGCTGATAACATTTAATGGCAAGCCGGTAAGCATGTGCCTGAAACACTTCGGCTTCTTCCGTTGTTTGCGGTAAAGTACCATCCGGACGGGTGAAGCAAGTCCATATCTTGACACTTTTACCACTTGCACCCATAAAAGCCAGCATTGTTTGGGGAAGTTCGGCTGCCTTTTGCTTCACGATTTCCACTTCTGTCTTTCCGGCTAGCGGGCCGATGGTCAGTTCTACAATGCCATTGTAGGTTTTCATTCGTTTCACTCCGTTCACTCGCCCGAAGGCTGCTGCGGGAATCACTCGTGGTAGTTTGTTGGCGAGGGAACAAGGCTCGTCGGGTAGAACAAAATGCAGGGCCTGACGTAATCCGGTTACCGGGCGGAGCTTGGTTTCTTTTTTCATTTTTTCTATCAGCAAGTCGATGTCTGTCACGCTTAGTGCCTCCGTATCTCCGTTTTCCCTGATTTGTGTAATCTTCATTTTTCTTCTCTTGATATTTAATGAGAGTAAGTGTTTGTTATTGGTTTCAAAGGTACGGATAAGGTACTTGTAAAACAAACTATTTGCGCTTTATCGCGATAAAGAATGTGTTTTCTTGTTATACTCTATTCAAGAAGGCGGACTTGAAACATTAACAAGTAAGTAAAGATATGCTCGCCACTGTGTATTGTTGCATAAAGACACCGTTATTCTTACGTTAACTTACCGGTATTGGTAGTTCGCCACGGCCGTGACGAGATCTTCCCACGGCCGTGGTAGGAATTCGTCACGGCTGTGGAAAGAAGTCACCACGGCCGTGGGAAGGTGAAGATACCGGCACTTTAGCTGAACAATACTGTTACTTTAGCAGAACAATACCTGCTTCTTTAGTGAAAGATACCAGATGTGCAGCATTCATTTAATGGGGGCGACATTCACTTCGTAGCGAGTTTATATTTCTTATACGCTCTTTGCTAATATTGAACTTCCTCTCTTTCAATACAAAACTTCCTGTATTTATTTCCGTATTTCCACTTTGTTTCGAAAAAAAAGCATATCTTTGTCATACGCTTTCTGTTCACCAGCGTGGTGAAAACAGGTAAGAAGCGTTATTTATTTTGAAATAGGAATATTATTGCATTATCCCTCGTCCTTGAAATCTAGCAAGTTTCTGTCCGTAGAGGGGTGGTTCAACAGATATTCCACGTGAACGGTCGTATATCAACATATTGATGGAAGATGTGTTATATATAAACGATTAGCGTGGATGTCTGTTGTTATCATTATCTTATGGACGGGTTTGCTAGGCCTCAAGGACAGATAATGATTCAACAGCATTCACGCTTTTATTGTACCCGGTTGGTTTCATGATCCTTATAAATCCCCAACCCCAATCTCCTGTCCGCCCGGAATACAAAAAGCGCGAATGTTTGTTGAATCAACATCAACAGAGCACTATTTATTCCTTGTTGTATAACAAATTAAAAACAAACACTATGTCACAATGGATTAGCATAGAAGCGGCAGCCGAGAAATACCGACTCGAAAAAGAGTATATCTGGCTCTGGGTGGAAATGAAAAAAATCACAGTGTCTTATGAGAACGATACAGTTTCCATAGATGATGATAGTATTCAGCAATTCATAAAACGGACTAAGCTGGGAATTACGTCTGAATATATCGATGAGTTAGAGCAACTTTGCATGGAAAAAAACAAAACCAGCAGATTGTATGCTTCACTCTTGAATATGCGGGATCAGGAATTAATGGCAATTAGAGGACAAAGTTCGCGACTGGACGGTTTATGGAAAATGGTGGAGGAACAATACGAAAGACTGCGCTCCTTCGAGAAGAATTCTATGTCGGACAATGCTATTTGTAGCAACTGCTGGATCAGAAAGATATGCAGGAGATTGAAACGAATTCTATAATTCTGCTGTGAATTTAATCTATTAAATAACAGGCTGACAATAAAAGTACGATCTTTTTATTGTCAGCCTATTGTCATAGCTTATTGTCAGGGTGCAATGAGTTGCTAGTCACCGTATTATCCAGCCAAAACTCCTGCTGACAATAAGAACCCTCCAATTTATATGTAAACCTAAAACCTATGAAACTTTTCTGTTATTAATTACACGCATGGCCGCAGTATAGTATTCGCAAGGAACAGAAATCAAAATACTGTTTAAACCATTGTCTTTCGTTGACACTTGAATATAAGCTGCATTCAACAAACTCTTTACGCTGGCTACCTCCCAAGGACTACCAGCAAAAACTTTGACTTGAGAAATCTTTCTACTTGTAATCATGATCTTTATAGTGTGTTTTTGTTTTTACTGCGACAAAGATAAGAGAGAAAAGCAACATAGAGGTGCAATATTGTTTCATATATAGTATACAAATGATTCATTGAATCAGGATTTGTATTAATTGACCAGTTTTTTGCGTTAATAAGAGTTGTTTTCCCTCACATCATTCATTTCTTATTTTGCGTATTTGTTATTGTTTCTACAAGGCTATTGATATAAACCTCTATATTATCATAGGCAGTACTTAGATTTCTTCCGTTTGCATCATATTTGTTTGGGTTCAATCCGTTGGCGGTTTCCCATTCGTCAGGCATGCCGTCATTGTCAGAATCGGTAACTTGTGGCAATGATTTTAATGTTGGCCATGCGCTCCAGTTGCTACCAGCTCCGGAAGGCTTTAGGTCTTTCTGACTATCGATAAGTCCGCCCTTAGGATAATTCTGACTTTTCCAATGGATGATACCTTTGTCGCAATGTTCACAAGGACCGTTCGGGCAGGGGGCATCTCCTAATCCGTTGTGTTCGTTCTTTCCGATGAATTGTGCCGTTCCTGTGCGTGTCTCTTCAACGATACGAGTATCTATATCATCTCGTTTGAGACTGCAACCCGCATATTTCAACACCAGTTCGTAAGCTTTTTGTGCCGTGTGGGTAGTTACCGCATCTACTTCTACCGGAGTATCCCGTTTCAGTTCATCGAGAGAGTGACCGGTGTTGTTACGGATACCAGTCCAGTTGTCTTTGTTCACTTTTGCGGCGGATGCTTCTGTCAGTTGGTTTCCTGCCTCGAAGTAATTCCGGCTGATATGATACTGTCCCAATACCCCTTTGATCGGTGCAAAATCTCCATCAGAAGAGCTGATGTCGATAGCCATCACACGGTTGGCCACTTTGGCATCCGTAGCGGGTCCGGGTTTGTAGTAGTTGTCCACAATGTTAATACCCATTGCTGCGCCGCCATAACATCCGTTACCGCTCCAGTTATAAATAACATTATTACGCATATCAGTACGTTCCTGACCTTGATATTTTACTCCGGAACCGAAACGTGGTGTGCGACTGTCATGGTGGGCCATCAGATTATGATGATAGGAAGCGTTGACTCCTCCCCAAATACCGCCATATCCATGAGGGCCTTTGGTATGTCCCGATAAGCGGAGACTTTCTGAAATAATACACCATTGCATAGTAAAGTTAGTATTATCATAGAATGAAGCACATTCGTCAGTGCTCCAACTGATGGAACAATGGTCAATCATGATATTGTTTTTCTGGCGTCCTCCCAGAGCATCTGCACCGTCGGAAGCCGAAGAGCCCAGCAAATCCGTATCTCCCATACGGAAACGCAGGTATCGTAGAATTACATTATCGGCCGATACATTTACTGGAAAGTGAGCCAGGCAGATACCGTCTCCGGGAGCTGTCTGTCCGGCTATCGTGACATCACCGTTCCGAATGTCCAGTGTCGATTTTAGATAAATGGTGCCGGATATACAGAAGACAATTATACGAGGCTCCTTTTGTTCGATGGCATACCGGAGGGTACCCGGTGCTTTGGAGTCTTCCAGGGATCTGACAATATATACCTTTCCACCTCTTCCTCCTGTAGTGTTCATTCCTCCTCCTTCAGCTCCGGGAAAGGCATATGCTGTTTCTTCCACTGGTGGAGATACGGAGGGAGAATCCGGTGGAGTCTCCTGTTCTTTATTATCTTCATTGACTGAAGATGTGGAACAGGAGGAGAACGCTTCTACTTGTGTGGCAAACAGTAGTGCCACGAAAATGAATTTTACCTTGTTGTTTTTCATATCTTACCTGATTTTTTATAAAGTGTGATGATAGTGATACTGATACAAATGTAAGCGGATAGAATTTGATAGACAACTGGTTGCATAGATAGTGCACCAGATTGCACAAAAAGTCCGCAACTTTTGAATGATATTAAAAAAGTCCACGCAAACAAACAAATAGTGAGAAAGTATTCATGTTGTTCCGTATACTTTTGTAACGTGAAATAGTAACTGCTCAAGGCAGGACGACCAAATAATAATGGAATAAGAATCTATCATTAAGAATATAACAAATAATTTATGAAAGCACATTTATTTTCAAAGATGTCCCAAGGACTATTGTTGTTATCAGCTTTGCTGGCAACAAGTTGCAAGGAAAGTAGCAATAACTTTTTTGTTCCCGACCATGAAGCCCCTTCTTTGGTGTCTGTAACTCCTGCAAATGGTGAAACGGCCGAAGAAAACAATACGATTTTGCTTACTTTTAACGAGTATGTGAAAGCGGGAGAAGGGAAGGCGAATTTTAATGGCGAGGAAGTGGAGTTGACTTTCAAAGGTAAAACAGCGTCTTACGCTTATACTGCTTTGGACTATAATCAGGCCTGTCAGTTCAGCCTCCCCAAAGGTGCAGTCATAGACTTTCAGGGAAATGTATTCGAAGGTGTCAGTATTCAGTTTACAATCAGAGAACGTCCTCAACCGGAAGCACGTATATTTGATGCGGTGGTCAGTCCTGACGGAAAAGGAAACTATACCAGTATACAGAAAGCAATAGATAATGTCCCCTCGAAAAGAACAGAACCCTGGCTCATTTTCGTGGCGAACGGAACGTATGAAGAACAAATTATTATTCCTGAAGACAAACCGTATATTCATCTCATCGGACAGGATGTGGATAAGACAATTGTCAAGTTACGAATTAACAGCTCAACCGAAGCCAGTGCGACTGATCCGGATGTGTGGAAGTACTCTTATAAGAACTTAGGAAAAACGGAAGCCGCTATGGTATCAGTGAAAGCTACGGATTTTTACGCAGAGAATATGTCTTTTGTAAACGGATATGGCAAAGAATTACAGAAAGGTCCTATGGCATTGGCAATGTATACCCAGAATGACCGCAACTCATTCAATAATTGCAAATTCCTCTCGTACCAAGACACCTGGCAGACCGGGCCTAAGTCGGATAACGGCAGACTGTATGCACAGAATTGCTGGATTGAAGGAGCCGTTGATTACTTCTATGGAAACGGGAATTGCTTTCTCGAACATTGCACCTTTTATAATATGAGGGATGGCGCAATTATTGTTGCTCCTTCTCATAAAGTAGGAACACGTTGGGGATATGTGTTGAATAATTGCATTGTGGATGGAAATGAATTGGCTGATACAGAAAGTGTCAAGTTGGGGCGTCCCTGGCACAATTCTCCGATAGCTGTATATCTCAATACGATTTTTAATATAAAGATAGCCCCGGAAGGATGGACGGATATGGGAGCTATTCCTCAAATGTTTGCTGAATATAACAGTAAAGATAAGGAGGGGAATACTGTAGATTTAAGCCAGCGTAAAACGCAATATACCTATCAGGATGAACAAGAGAATCCGGTGACAGGCATTTGTCAGGCTGTCCTTACGGCAGGTGAGGCAGCTCGGTATACGTACGAAAACGTTGTTCGTGAGGGCGATAATTGGGACCCGAAGAAATATATGGAACAAATATCCGCACCGGAAAATCTGAAAAGAGAAAACGGCATATTAAGTTGGGATGCTTCGAAATATGCGATTTGTTATTTGGTAATTGCGAACGATGAAACTGTACAAATAACCAAGGAAACGTCTTGTAATGTTGAGGAAGGAAAGACATATCAGGTGAAGGCCGTTAGTGAGTATGGGTCTTTGAGTGAACCTTTAGAAGAGTGATGACAATTAAAACTTTAAAATATGAAAATGATAAGTAAAGTATTCAGTTGTATGTTGGCTTTTTCTTCTCTGTTGGGGAATGTGGAAGGACAAAACATCTATAGAATATGGTATGACAAACCCGCTTCTTATTGGGAAGAAGCGCTCCCGGTTGGTAATGGACGGATTGCAGCAATGGTGTTCGGTAATCCTCAACTGGAACAAATACAGTTGAACGAAGAAACAGTGTCGGCGGGCTCTCCTTACCAGAACTATAATGAAGAAGCAAAAACGGCTTTGCCGGAAATGCGCCGGTTGATTTTTGAAGGAAAGTACGAAGAAGCGCAGAACATGGCGGCAACGAAGATTCTTTCACAAGTGGGGAATGAAATGCCTTACCAGACAGTGGGTCGTCTGAATATCCGTTATCCAGATCACAAAAAAGTAAATAATTACTATCGTGATCTGGATATAAGCAATGCAGTAGCTGTGACTCGCTACGAAGTAGACGGAGTGGAATTTACCGAAGAAACATTTGCATCATTTACCGATCAACTGGTTATCAGGCATATCAAAGCATCCAAACCGGGCACAATCAATTGCGAACTGTTTTTTAATACCCCGATGAGAGATCCGAAACGTAGTATTTATGGAAAGAAAGGTTTGCGGCTGGAAGGTATTACGCATGGCAGCCGTTATTTTTCGGGTAAAGTGCACTATTGTGCCGATTTGGATGTGAAACATAAAGGTGGGAAAGTGATAACTGCCAATGACACGTTGCTTAGCGTTCAAGGAGCCAGTGAACTTACATTGTATATCTCGATGGCGACTAACTTTGTCAACTATAAAGATATATCGGGCGATCCGTATCAACGGAATAAAGCTTATTTGAAAAATGCAGCGAAAGATTATAGTAAAGCGAAAGCCGCTCATATTGCTGCTTATCAGAAACAATTCAATCGTGTAACTTTGGATTTGGGTGAAACTTCCCAAGCCAATAAGTCGATGGATGTACGTATCAAGGAGTTTTCTTCATCCTATGATCCGGCATTGATAGCATTGTATTTCCAGTATGGACGTTACTTATTGATTTCATCTTCACAGCCCGGATGCCAGCCCGCCAACTTGCAGGGCAAATGGAATCATAACCCGGGGCCTCCTTGGAGCTGCAATTATACAACGAATATTAATGCTGAAATGAATTACTGGCCGGCGGAAATCACTAACTTGGCCGAACTTCATAAACCATTCATCCAGATGGTACGTGAATTGAGCGAGAATGGGCGTGAAGCTGCCAGTCGAATGTATGGTTGCCGTGGTTGGGTGTTGCATCATAATACGGATTTGTGGCGTATGACGGGTGCGGTGGACCGTCCTTATTGTGGGACATGGCCTGTGGCTAATGCATGGCTTTGTCAGCATTTATGGGACCGTTATTTGTTTTCCGGTGATAAGAAGTATTTGGAGGAAGTGTATCCGATGATGAAAAGTGCTTCGGAATTCTTTGTCGACTTTCTGGTACGCGACCCGAACACGGGTTATCTGGTTGTCACTCCTTCCAACTCACCCGAGAATTCTCCGCGCTGGATAAAGAAGAAAAGTAATCTTTTTGCAGGAATCACGATGGATAATCAGTTGGTTTTTGATTTATTTTCAAATACATGCGAAGCTGCCAAAGTGCTGAACGCAGATACCGATTTTTGTGATACATTGAAGAATATGCGCCGGCAGTTGCCTCCGATGCAGGTAGGGCAGTACGGACAATTGCAGGAATGGTTTGAAGACTGGGATCATCCTAATGATCGTCACCGGCACATCTCTCATCTTTGGGGACTATATCCCGGTTATCAGATTTCTCCTTATCGTTCTCCGGTACTTTTTGAAGCGGCAAAAAACACATTGATACAACGGGGAGATCCTTCTACCGGTTGGTCAATGGGATGGAAAGTTTGTTTCTGGTCTCGTATGCTTGACGGGGATCATGCTTATCAGTTGATAAAGAATCAGCTGACTTATGTCAGCCCTGAAATACAAAAAGGACAGGGAGGCGGAACGTATCCTAATTTATTCGACGCGCATCCACCTTTCCAGATAGATGGTAACTTCGGTTGCACGGCTGGTATTGCCGAAATGCTGGTGCAAAGTCATGATGGTGCGATTCATCTGTTGCCTTCGTTGCCTTCGGAATGGAAGAGTGGGACAGTGAAAGGGTTGCGTGCCCGGGGAGGTTTTTTGATTGATGAATTGACCTGGAAGGACGGTAAGCTGGTAAAAGCTGTGTTACGTTCGGAAATCGGAGGCAATCTGCGCCTGCGTTCTTACTGGAAATTGGCTGCTGAAGGAGCATCGTTGAAACAGAAGAAGGAAGAAGAAACGAATCCGAACGCATTATTTAAAGTACAGCAAATCTCACGCCCGATGATTAGTGAGAAAGCGCCTTTAAAAGGAGTGGCATTACGTGATACTTATTTGTATGATGTGGATACACGCGAAGGAGAGGTGATTATTGTTACAGTAAAATAAGGCATTCTATATAAAAAGTCCACGCTTTTGCATAAATAATGAGTGGAAAACAGCTGTAAAAGTGTGACTTTTGTAACATAAAAAATGAAACAAATTAATCAAGATAATACTATGGATGTACAAAGACATTTATTTTTGAGAAGATGCTTTGCGTATATATGTTGCTTGCTCTTGTGCTTTATAACGGCGACAACAGTATATGCACAGAAGGTATCTGTGAAAGGAACGGTGGTGGATACCAACGGCGATGCTATTATTGGTGCTAGTGTGAAGGTGTTGAAAAAGTCCTCCGTCGGTACAATTACCGACTTGGATGGAAATTTCACTTTGTCTGTTCCCGAAGATGCAACAAAGTTGGAAATTAGTTTTGTAGGAATGAAATCAGTTGTTGCGACTGTGAAACCAGGAAAACATCTGAAAGTTGTGTTGGAAGAAGACAATCAGACTTTGGACGAAGTGGTAGTGGTAGGATACGGAACCTCACGTCGCGGAGATTTGACCGGTGCGATTTCTTCAGTGAGTGAGAAGGTTTTGAAGGATATTCCGATAACTTCTGCGGCTGCGGCTATTACAGGAAAACTGGCAGGTGTGAATGTAGTGGCTACTGATGGATCGCCCGATGCAACAATCCAGATTACAGTACGTGGCGGTGGTTCTATTACCCAGGACAATTCACCGTTATATATTGTTGACGGTTTTCAGGTGAGTAATATCAATGATATTCCTCCCGGTGATATTCAAAGCATTGATGTTTTGAAAGATGCTTCTTCTACCGCCATCTATGGAGCTAAAGGTGCGAACGGCGTTATTCTTGTTACTACAAAAAGCGGTAAGGCGGGAAAAACAGAAATCTCATTCAATGCTCACTGGGGTGTCAGTAATGTGTATAATCTGACGGGGGTACTTTCACCTTACGAATACTATTGTTATCAGAAAGAACTTGATCCGGGCACCTCTCTGACCAGCAGCATTAATTCGATGTATGGACGTTGGGACGACCGCAATATTTATCGTTCGGTAGAAGGCACGAACTGGCAGGATAAAGTATATGGAAACACCGGATTCAAACAAAGCTATAACGTTGGTATAACAGGAGGAACGGATGCCACATTGCGTTATAATTTGAGTTATACGCGGGATGATGAGAAGTACATTATGCTCAACTCCAATTATGTGAGGGATAACTTGAGTGTGAAGATGGATAAAAAGTTAAGTAATAAATTGAAGTTTGAGTTTTCCAGCCGTCTGACTAGAATGGTGATTGACGGTGCGGGTACCAATGGAGGTAAATTGAGAGATGCCGTTCTTTTCTCGCCAATCAACAGCCTTGCAAGTATAGATGCGGGAGATGCTTTGGGGGGTGAAATTGATTACTCGGATGATGCATTGTTATCATCATTGAATGATCCTGTATATAATACGGTGAATGAGTATAAGAAGCAAAACCAGTTTTCTATGACTTATAATGCCGGATTTAACTGGGAAATTGTTAAAGGATTGACTTATCAGCTGAAAGGTAGTTACGCATACACTTATAATTATACCGATAATGTCTGGTTAAAGAAAACCGGAGAGTCGAGCTCCAATGCCGGTCAGCCCGTAGCCAAACGTACGGATGAGAAAGGTGCACGATGGAACTTGCAGAACATATTGAGTTACCGGTTCTCTCTGAAAAAGAATCACCGCCTTGATCTGATGGCCGGACATGAAATGGTGAGTAATTACAGAAATCAGATGATTGCCTCATCCAAATATTATCCTATGGATTTTACGGCGAGCGAAGTGTTGGCTATGTGGAACTATGGAGAATCCCAACCAACGTATACCACTCTTGGTGAACCTTCCCGTACGGCATCTTACTTCGGTCGTTTAAACTATGCTTTCAAAGACCGGTACATGTTCACTTTTACAGCCCGTGCCGACGGAACGAATGTGTTCGCTCCTGAAAACCGTTGGGGATTTTTCCCGGGTATGGCATTGGCATGGCGCATTTCCCAGGAAAAATTTATGAAGCAGACGGAAGACTGGCTGGATAATCTGAAACTTCGTGTGAGTTACGGGTCAGTTGGTAATGCGCGTGTCAATTCATACTGGAGACAGGATTATAAAATGGAATCTTCTGCCAATAGGCAATATTATCTAAATGAAACAGTACAGAGTGCCCTGAAATTGCAGAACACCTTGCGGAACGAGAATCTGACTTGGGAGACGAAGTTATCCTCTAATGTGGGAATAGATGCCAGCCTCTTTAATAGCCGTTTGAATGTGACGGTTGACTTCTATAATGATATAACGAAAGATTTAATCTTACGCATGGATCTTCCTTCAAATTCAGGATATGAATATCAGTATCAGAATGTAGGCCGCAGCACGAACAGGGGAGTTGAACTTACGCTTAGCGGAACGATTATCAATAGTAAAGATTTCTATCTGGGCGCTAACTTCAATATATCATTCAATAAAAATATAGTGAATAAACTGGATGGAACGGCAACTGTATTGAGTGCGCAATCCAACTGGCGACCGGATATCGGCTCTGATGATTTTCGTGCTATTGTAGGTCAGGCGGTAGGACAGATTTATGGATTCGAAGTAGAGGGCTTTTATTCTGTAGACGACTTTACGTTTGATGAGAATACGAAAAAATGGATACTGAATAAAGGGGTAGTAGACGACAGGGCTTTGTTCTCTAACGACTTGCCTAACTTTGGTCCGGGCTTTATCAAACTGAAAGATCAGAATAATGACGGTGTGATTGACGCGGATAATGACCGTAAAGTGATCGGTAGTGTACAGCCAAAGCATATTGGCGGATTCGGGCTGAATGCTGCATGGAGAGGGTTTGACCTGGCAGCTATGTTCAATTGGTCGTATGGTAATAAAGTATATAATGCCAATAAGATTATGGCATCCACTCATACGAATCGTAGATATAATAATATCAGGGATTTTATGAGCCTGGAAAACCGTTGGTCGATTATTGATCCGGAAACGGGTGCCAATGTAATGTATGGTAATGATGCTAATCCGGAGCGCTTTGTTGAAATCAATTCCAAAGCCTCTATCTGGATGCCTATGATGGGGCGTACGCTTGTGACGGACTGGGCGATTGAAGATGGTTCTTTTTTGCGTTGTAGTAACCTGACGTTAGGGTATACGCTTCCGGTTACTGTGACTCGTAAGCTAGGAGTCAAGAATCTGCGCGTGTATGCTACGGCCAATAACCTATTTTGCTGGACAGCTTATTCCGGACAGGATCCTGAAGTGAGCACACAACGTTCTACCCCTTTGACTCCGGGTGTGGATTATTCTGCATATCCGAAAGCACATTCTTATGTATTTGGTCTTAATGTTACTTTTTAATACTTGAAAAATGAAAATACAGAAACTATTTTTAGCGGTTTTATCCTCCTCTGTGTTATGCACTTCGTGTATGGATAATTTTTTGGATACGGAAAGTCCTTCTATTCCAAGTGATGAGAATCTGTTTAAATCGACAGCTCTGACGGAAGCAGCCCTGATGGGTGTGTATGCGACAATGACGGACACCTATATATATGGTCAGAAACTGTGTGTCAACTGGCAGGGAGCTTCTGACGTGGAGGTTGGCTCGGGTGCGTTTTCTACGGAAAACTATAATTCGACACTTCGTGATGAAGGTGCTGGCAATTTTTATGACGATAATTATAACCGGAATACCAGATGGGACAAACTTTATTATCTGGCAGAATCCGCCACTACTATCGTAGATGGTATACGTCGGTCCCCGTTGATGCAATCTACTTCGGACAAGGCTGCCATGCGTAGATATTTAGGAGAGGCATTAGCACTAAAAGCGTTAGGCTATTTTGAACTGATCCGTTATTGGGGAGATGTGCCATATAAAGAGCATGCGTCTGAAAGCGGATTGGGAAATGTCTATATAGGAAAAGTGGATCGTGATATTGTTTATAATTATATCATAGAGGATTTGAAAGAGGCAATTGAATATCTGCCTTGGATGGGAGAAGAATCATATACGGTAGAACGCATGAATAAAGGTTTTGCCAAAGGACTGCTGGCAAAAGTAGCGCTATTTGCCGGAGGATGGTCTGTACGGGATGGAAATCAGTTTCCGGACTTGGATGTGGAACATCATCCGACCATTCCGGAAATGAACGGATATTTCGTCGGTCGCCCTAAGAATTGGAAAGATTATTATGAGCTGGCTGCCAAACAGTGTGCGGAGATTTTGGGAGCGACTGATAATCCTCATGAGCTTGATCCCAGTTATGAGAATATTTGGTCTACTGTCAATCATCTGGAATACAACAAGTATAATGAAAACCTGTTTGAAGTCGCTTTTGGTGAAGGACAGAATGGAGATGTGGGGGCCACGATGGGATACAACCTGAACAGAGGGGTTTTTAATACCACCCAAGGTATGGGAGGGGCAGGATATGCGGCTACTACTGCTTACTATTTTTATTCATTTGATCCGGCAGACACCCGTCGGGATGTTACTTGTGTTTTCCAGGAATATATCAATGAGAATGGAAAAAATAAGGAAGTTATTCGCTGTAACCCATTAGGAGTGGCTTGTGGTAAATGGCGTTGGTATTGGATGACTGATAATTATATGAAAGTCCGTTTCCCGAAAGCTAATTCACGTATTGCTACTGGTATCAACTGGATTTTGATGCGATATTCAGATATTTACCTGATGTTTGCGGAGGCTCAAAATGTATTGACAGGGCCGGATGCAGTTAGTCCGATTGCCGGTATGTCTCCCCGACAGGCTTTGGAAAAGGTTCGTGAAAGAGCATTTGGTACTGGTGCTCCCGAAATCACGCAGTATGACGCGGATTTCTTCACGGCTATTGTCAATGAACGGGCATGGGAGTTTGGTTGTGAATCTATTCGTCGTCAGGATTTGACACGTTGGGGATTGTTGGCGGAGAAAATAGAAGAGATGAAAATAGGTCTTTGTATGTTGTATGACTACAAGCCGGTGACTATTTTCGGGAAGACTTATCAAGTGGATGAAATACCGAGAAAAATCTATTATAAATATGAAGACTCTGATAATCCGGAATACATTGATATGTCGTCCGTTAATTTCAATGAGGACATGGGAACCGGTACTGCTTCTGCATCAAAAGGACAGTATGAGTGCAACTGGATCAGCATGCAGGTGACATTGAATAAGGATGGTGATATAAATGCAACCCTGAATACTAATTATGTGAAAACAATGGCTAGAATATTGGTTTGCGGTACAGGGCTGAATGCGTCTTACGACTATTCGAATTTGTTTGGCAGGCTGAACTGGGGCGGTGAAGCCGAAGCGGAGTTCCGTAAATATTCTGTTGGTAATGGAGTGTGTAATTATCGCCATGTATTCGCTATTTATTATGAGGATGTCAATAAGACGCAAGGGTATGTTTCTAATTCGTATGGTTATAAATAATTAATGGCAGGAAAAAATGAAAAGACTAGTTAATAGATTATCCGGAGCATGCCTGTATGTACTATTGGCTTTGATAGTGGGTATGTCTTCCTGTGAGGACGATGCCAATGACTGGACAGTTAATAAGAACTATGATGCTTTGTTCCGTCCGTTGACGTTCGATAAGTCGGCTACCGATGCGACTTCGGTTACATTAAGATATTCGCAGATTGTGAATGCAAAAGTCTATATTTTTGAGTTTTATACGGACAGCTTGGAGTTTAATGCGGAAAATTATGTAAGGACAGATACGATTCTGAAAGATACATTGACTGTATTTTCAGAGAGTAATACGCCTATGAGGGTGGAATATCGTACTTTGTTTCAGGAGTTCAACGGTTCTACGCAATATTCTGTTCGTATGAAAGGAGAAGATGCGCAGGGAAAGGCAAGCACTTATGTCAGTGTAGCATTTAAAACTCCGGATGAGCAATTATTTACCGGAGTGGAAGTTACAGCTAATTCCGCAACCTTGATATGGGAAGAAACGAACAGAGTAACTCATCTGACGTTGGCTCAAATGGTGGATACGAAATATGGTGAGGAAAAACAGATTGATTTGACTTCGGAAGATATAGCGGCTTGTTCGAAAACACTCTCCGAATTGGAGAATGGAGCGACCTATCGTGTTCGGATTTATAATAATGATGCATTACGTGGTTCGTATGTATTCAAAACACTTGGATTGGGTGGTAGCGAAATCCTTTTTGTGGAGGCTACGGAAACCGGAGTCATTGATTTAAGTACATTGTTATCTAATTTTGTGAAAGAGAAAGAATGTAGCAATGTAACTGTCCAACTTACTCCGGGGGCGGTGTATAAGGTAAGTGAACTAAAGATTCCGGGATTGGATAATATTTTGTTTACCAGTACGGAAGCTAATGAAAATAATCGTTCACAGCTTATTGTGACTAATAAAATATCATTGGCTTCTCCGATACAGTCTCTGTCATTCGAGTTTGTTTGCCTGAATGGAAATGGCGAGGCCAGTTATATGACGGATTGGAAAAATAGTTCTTATGCCCAGTCTATTTCATTCACAGGCTGTGCTATACAGAACATAAAACGTACGCTTGTACGTATTAGCGATGGAAGTGGTGTGTTCATGACGGATATTACGATTGATAACTGTGTCATATCCGAAGTTGGTACGGACGGATATGGAATGATTAATTTCGGAAAAAATATCGATCAGTTGG
The DNA here is from genome assembly GCF_015667765.1 of Bacteroides sp. 1001302B_160321_D4. NCBI lineage: Bacteria > Pseudomonadati > Bacteroidota > Bacteroidia > Bacteroidales > Bacteroidaceae > Bacteroides > Bacteroides sp. 1001302B_160321_D4. The sequence goes on from NZ_JADPLO010000028.1 coordinate 27,658, forward strand.
AAAAGGTTTCTATAACGAATAGTACATTGATTAATATTGGTGACCAGTTGATGGACGTGAAAGGGGGAATCGGTGATGTGATATTGGAAAATTGTACTTTCTATAATTCTATGGATGCTAAGAAGGAATTGCCTAAGGTTTTCCGTTTCGATAATGCGGCAAGTACTCCGCCTTCTCCGAAATCTGCTACAATGCGGAATTTGATTTTCTCCGGTCCGAACAAAGGAAAGAAAATGAATAGTGGAAATGGTGCTTATGACATTTTGAACTTCTCTGATAATTGTTATATCACTTCCGACCTGCAGGAAGGCAATAACAGGTTTGAAGAAATAACGAGAATAAAACAAAGCTCGGATGACTTGTTCGTTGATCCATTAAACGGTGATTTCCATATTAAACCGGGAGCCGGGTTTGCCGGAACGGGTAATGCTGGTGATCCACGTTGGTATTAATTGATCCTATAATTGTTAGGTATAAAGAATATCATGAAGAATATTGTATTATCAATTTTATTGATGAGTGCCTGTGCAATGATTTATGCACAGGCGGGCTCATCGCCTTATCAGGCTATTGTAGCTGTTGATGGTAGTGGAGATTATAAAACGGTTCAGGAAGCAATCAATGCTGTTCCTGACGGACAGACGAAACCTTGGTTGATTCTGATAAAGAATGGCTTGTATAATGAGCAGGTGATTATCCCTAAGAATAAGCCATACGTACATTTAATAGGCCAGGATAAGGATAAGACCATTATTCATTTAAACTTGAATGTTGGTAGTAAACTGACCGGTAAAGAAATAGGTGGAAAAACAGCTTATTGGGAACACTCGGTTCATAATCCTTCCTCTCCAGTTTATAAATACGAGGGATCGGTAGTGGTGGTAAAAGGAGACCACTTTTATACGGAAAACATTTCGTATGTGAATGACTGGGGAGTTTTATCAGATAATGGTCCGCAGGCTTTGGCTATGAATAGTCAGGCAGATTGTGCTTCCTTTTATAATTGTAAGTTCCGTTCTTTTCAAGATACTTGGATGACTGCCAATAATGATGTCAGTCGGCACTATGTGAAAGATTGCTGGATAGAAGGCGCGGTAGACTATTTTTATGGTAGTGGTGATGTGTTGCTGGAAAACTGTACGCTTTATAATGTACGGAGTGGAGCAGTAATAGTGGCTCCTTCCCATAAAAATGCCAAATATGGTTATGCTTTTCGTAATTGCACTATAGATGGAAACAGTGAAGCGGCTGACGGACGTTTGAAGTTGGGGCGTCCATGGCATAATAATTCGAAGACGGTGTATATCAATACCATCATGCTTATCCCTGTCGCTGATGAAGGATGGACGAATATGGGAACGGTTCCCGGGATTTTTGCCGAATACAATAGTCGTGATGCACAGGGTAATGTGTTGGATTTAAGTAAACGCAAAACGGAATATCAATATAAAGACCGCCAAACCGGTAAGGAAGTATCGGGTACCTGTCAGGCAACTATAACGAAAGAGGAGGCGGACAAATATACGTACGAAAATATGATTCCGGGTAATGATGGCTGGAATCCGCGTATTATGATGGAGAAATTAGGAAGTCCGCGCAGTCTGGTTTATCAGCATGGCACTCTTAAATGGAACCCTGTGAAGAATGCGATCGGATATATTGTATATGATGGAGAACAGATTCTCGGGACGACTACTGATACCTCTTTTCCGGTGTCGAAAGTGAATTATGCTTTGAAGGTATCTGCCGTGAATCAATATGGAACGCAAGGTAAAAAAGGTGTATTGTAATTGAATATAGAAAACTGGTAAGGAAAGGGGAGGTGCTTATGAGGCATCTCCCTTTCTTTCTTTATATTCTGTAGGAGTGACTCCCATGATTTTTTTGAAGCGCCTGCTAAAGTACTTCGGGTCATTGAAACCGGTCATATAAGCAATTTGGGAGAAACTGTATTCACTTTTTTCAATTAGCTGGGCGGCTCGTTTGATGCGCATTTCACATACGAAATCTACCGGAGTCAGCCCAACAATAGATTTTAATTTTCGGTAGAATACCGTACGGCTTAACATTAGTTTGTTGGCGAAGTCGTCGATGGTGATATCTGTATTGTCCATTTGTTCCTCCATAAACGCCATTACTTGTTGCATGAATTGTTCATCGTATGGAGTCACTTGAGGTTGTGAAGGCTCCCACCCATTTATATGATCTTCTTCTTGAGTATGCTCTGACAGTTTCGATAAATATAGCTCTTGTAACTGTTTACGTTGACGGAGCAGCGACAAAATTCTGGTTTTTAAGTACGTAGAGCTGAATGGTTTGGTGATGTAGTCATCGATGCCTTGTTCCAGTCCTGCTATCCGATCATCTAAAGAAGATTTTGCTGATAGTAATATAATAGGAATATGGCAGGTGTTATGATCGGCTTTGATTGCTTTCACCATGTCTAATCCATCCATGACCGGCATCATGACATCACTGATTATCAGATCCGGAATGTACTGCTGTGCATATTTTAATCCTTCTTTTCCATTTGCTGCTTCGAGAACAGTGTAAGTCTCTGACAGGATATTCCATAGGAAATGACGTAATTCATTGTTGTCTTCGACAATAAGAATGGAAGTTTTTTCATCCTCTGTGTCGGTTTTATTTTCATTCTCTGCGTATGCTGCCTTGAAGGATGTATTATCCGAATCTTCTTCAGTAGCTTGTATCGTCGGTGAATTATTGTCACTGTCGGATAAAATAAATTCGGCTTGTTGATCGTCTGCAAATGCTTTTTCTTCCTTAGGAAGTGTGACAATGAATTCACTTCCACTTCCCGGCTCGCTTTTCACTTGGATATTTCCGTGATGTAATTCTATTAATTCGCGTACCAGTGAAAGCCCAATGCCGGATGAGGGCTGCAAGATATTGTATTGTGCCAGTGTTTCAAATCGATAAAATAGGGATTGTTGCTTTTCGGGAGCAATGCCAATGCCTTCATCGGATACGGAGATGGTGACTTGCTCCGAACCTGTTATCATATTTACCGTTACTTTCTTCCCGTTCGGTGTATATTTGAAGGCATTTGAAAGTAGATTGAAGAATATCTTTTCAAATTTGTCACGGTCTACCCATGCGTATATTTTGTCTGTATTAGTTTGAAGTTGGAAATCAATTCTCTTTTCTTTTGCTATAAGGTGGAAGCTTTCCATTATCTTCTGTAATTGGGAAACGAGTTCTGTCTTTTCTACCAACACTTTCATCTTCTTATTTTGGATTTTGCGGAAATCCAGTAGTTGATTAACCAGACGAAGCATACGTTCTGTGTTTTTATGTACCAAATTTAGATGTTCCCGAACTGTCGGAGAGATTGCTTCATGCGCTAGAATTTCTGATACAGGGCTGGATATTAAAGTTAAAGGAGTGCGTAATTCATGTGAAATATCAGTGAAGAAGCGTAATTTGATATTGGATAAATGTTGTTCCAAGTCAACCTGATGCCGCAAACGGTAGATATAGAACAGAATGTATACAATGATAGTAGTGAATAACACGAACATGACAATATAGAATAACCATGCCCAGTATGTTTCCCAAAAAGTGGGTAAAACATGAATGGGGAGAGTGCGTATATTATCGGTCCATACTCCGTCGCTATTGCTGGAACGGATTTGCAGTTGATATTCTCCGGCAGGTAAATTTATGTATGTTGCAGAGCGGTTATTACCGGCTTCGTTCCATTCTTCTTCCAGGCCTTGCAGACGATAGGCGTATTCGATGGCATCGGGATTTACATAATCAATGGCTGCAAATTGAAAGGTGACATTACGTTCCGAAGGATTTAGTTCCAGTTCTTTTATGTCATCAAGCGCTACATGAAGTTGACTTCCTTGTATTTTGAGTCCGGTAAATACAATAGGAGGTACATAAGAACTTTTTTTCATTTGTTCTGTGTTGATTTCAAGTATCCCTTGATTGGTTCCGAGAACGATTTTCTTTTGACTGGTTAGTGTGGGAACTGCTTCAGTGAGGTTCAGTTCTCTCTGAAAGTAATTACTTCCATAATTCTCAAATGTTCCTTGTTGTGGATTGAATTTGGATATGGAGTTTTCGGAGATTACCCATAATTGTTTTTGAGTATCTTCGAGCATTGAAAGTACCAAATCGGAAGCTAATCCGTCTTTGATTGTATAACTTTTGAATTGTATATCTTCCGTGAGCAGATTTTTAGAGATAACCTGGCTGATTCCTCCGGTGAATGTTATTACATAAGTGTTTTTTCGACTGTCAGTAAATATTTGCATGACATCATTACTGCTAAGGCTGGAATCTACGTTAGGGATACGGTTGCTATGATAGAACTTAATTTCTTCTGGCTGATCGAACTTATTGGAGAATGTAAGTAAACCATTGGTTGTGCCAATCAATAACACTCCGTTGGGGGCTTCTGCGATATGTCTTATTTTGAGTGAAGTAGAAACAGGATAGTTTTTCAGCCGGTTGCCGCTATGAATAAAGTTGGTAGAACCATCAGGTACGTGTGATAATAGGTTGAGACCACCTCCATAACATGCGATCCATATATTGTCATGGCTATCCTGAATAATACTATAGACACTATTGTTACTTAAACTGTATGTATCTTGTGGCTGATGGACGAATTGTTGTAAAAGATAAGAGTGTTCGTTTTTCTTCTTTAGAAGGATGAGGCCGTCTTTTTTGGTTCCCATCCATATATTTCCTTGTTTATCTTCCATAAAACAGTACACACTTTTTCCGAAAGTAACCTCTTGAGGGGTGATTATACCCTGTGGAGAAAGGTAGCCTTCTAATGTCCCATCCGGACGGTAAATTCTGACGTTTCCCTTTTTGGAAGCAACCCAGAGACGTTTCTGTTTGTCGGCAAGAAAAGCACGTATTTCCAATCCATTGTCTATGGGGCGTATTTTGTATTTATTGGGATAGAAAGATATTTTGTCTACGCCCCGGTCATTGGTAATCCATACATTCTGTTGCCGGTCGGTATAATAATAACGAATAGAGGGGGCAAATAGGGAAGCGGGATTGTTTTCATCTGCAAAGTATAGTTTCAGTTGATTACTGTCGCGATCATAATAGCACAAATGCCCTTTTTGAGGACTCATCCATAGTGTACCTTCATGGTCTTCAAAGATCATGTATCGGTTGTCGCGTTCATATTGGATCAGGTTTTGTATAGGAGCTGTGAAGTGCTGTTTATCTCCTGTTTGCAGATTTAGCTTTATCACACCGGAGGTATTGGCAAAGATCCAGACTTCTCCGGTTTTGTCCTGATAAAAAAAATGAGCTTCATTGGATGGCTGGGTGGCTGTCTGTATATTAAAATGCTGGAATTTTTTCTTTTCTGTATCGTATGTTATAAATCCGTTGTCAGTTCCTAAGCCGATCCTGTCATTAGAAGGGGAAATGGAAGATATGGAATAGATATCTGTGACAGAACATGGTAGTTCCTGGAATTTTATATTTCCGTTCTTGGGATCATATATTGCGATTTTTCCGGAAGTTGAGATAAGATATATTTTCTTATTATATTCTTTTACCATTTTAAACGGATAATCGCTGTTGATTCGTTTTTTTCCGATGATGGTTACTCCCTTATCTGTCATGATCCATTCGTCCCCGTCGGAATCTTCGTAAATGTCGAATATCTTGTTTCCTTTTAAATTTTGGTTAAAGCTGCTGTATAATATGATATCTTTTCCTTCTTTGCAGGTTTGCTCATTGATTCTGAAAGCATAACCTTGTTCACAGGTGATCCACGTAATTCCTTTATTTAAGGTATAGATATTGCTGACTATGTTGGTTTGTTGCAGGGATGATTCAATAGGAAGGAGTATGTCAATAAACTTCTCTGTCTGAATATCAAATAGATATGCACGGTTATCATAAGATTTGCACCATATATCTCCGTCTTTGCTTTCTGTAATATAAGAGAAACGGTTAGTCGTTAAAGTACAGCCGTCTCCCGGAAATGCTTTGTAATTTTTAAATGTGTATCCGTCGAATTTGTTTAGTCCATTCCAGGTGGCGAACCAAAGAAATCCTTTTTTGTCTTGCATTATATTCACTACTACTCCTTGCGAAAGACCATTATTGACAGAGAAGTGTTTAATCTGGCAAAGAGGTTGAGCTGCTATAGTCAGACTGGTGTATAAGCATAAAAGGAAAACATAGAGTGTCTTCATGATATTATAAATTATGTGTAGAGCAAAAATAAATAAAACTGGATTAAAAAGGAAATTTAAAATAGTGATTGAACATAAAATGCACGCTTTTGCATATTTAATCCACCTGTCTATCCTCTATCAAGCACAATTATTACCCTATAAAGAGAGAAGATACCTCGTACTTTTGTTTTGACAATTAGAACTAGTAAAATTTTAAATGAGAACTATAAATGAAACGTCTATTTATTTGTGTAGTGGGACTTGTTATAGCCGTAACCGCATGGGCTCGTACCTTTAATATGAAGGAGCTTGGAGCTGATCCCCGAGGTATTGAATCTTGTACGGAGTTAATAAACCAAACGATTGAAAAAGCATCTTCTGAAGGTGGAGGAACTATTTATTTCCCGGCAGGTGTTTATTTGACAGCCACTATCTACATGAAAAGTAATATAACTTTGTATGTGGAGTCCGGAGCTGTTCTTCGTTTTTCAGATCGTTTTGAAGATTATCTTCCTTTTGTGAAGATTCGTTGGGAAGGTACAGTGATGAATACTTTGTCTCCCCTGATTTATGCGCATGATGCGGAGAATTTGACTATAACCGGGCGTGGAACACTGGACGGTAATGGATTTAAATGGTGGAGCTGGGAGAAAGAAACACGGGAACTGATTAAAAAAAACGGAGGAAAATTGCCTGCTTTGAATAAACTACAACGAATGTGGGAAGAGGCTAATGAAGAACTGGAAATCTCGGATTATTATAAACCTTCTTTAGAGCGTCGTATGTTTCGTCCTCCTTTTATTCAGTTTTATGAATGTAACAATGTGTTGATAGAGAATGTGAGAATTGTCAATTCTCCTTTTTGGACCATAAATCCGGCTTTTTGTGATAATGTAACAGTGCATGGAGTGACGATATATAACCCCTCAAAAGATCCAAAAGGTCCCAATACGGATGGAATAAACCCTTCTTCTTGCCGGAATGTACGTATTTCTGATTGTTTTATTAGTGTGGGAGATGATTGTATCACAATTAAATCGGGGCGTGATGCTGATGGACGGAAATATGGAAAGGCATGTGAAAATATAACGATAACTAATTGTGTTATGCTTTCCGGTCATGGAGGGGTAGTTATTGGTAGTGAAATGTCAGGCGGTGTAAGGAGAGTGACAATTTCTAATTGTGTTTTCGATGGTACGGATTCTGGTATTCGTCTAAAGTCCTCGCGCGGGAGAGGAGGGGTCGTTGAAGAGCTTCGGGTAGATAATATCGTCATGAAGAATATTCAGCGGAATGCCTTCATTTTTGATTTGTTCTATGATAAAGAGTCAAAAATAGAGCCTGTCAGTGAGCGGACTCCTGTTTTCCGGAACATTCATTTAAGCAATATTACAGGTTCTGATATCAAGCAAATTGGTTATATTAAAGGGATTGAAGAAATGCCCGTACAAGGCTTGTCCTTTTCAAATATTAATATGAAGGCAGAGGTTGGATTTATAGTTGATATTGCTGAAGATATTCGTTTTGATAATGTGGATTTCTCATCGCAGACTGGTTCACCGTGGCAATTCAGTAAATGTAAGCAGATTGTTTTGAATAATATTAGATCTAAGTATCCTGTTATCGAACAAACGATTGTTACATTTGAAGATGTCGATAATGCTATTATTAATGATTGTTTTCAGATGACTCCTGTGAAGGATTTTTATAAAGCTAATAACAGTCATATTATTGAAGGACATAATTATTGGAAAAAAGAGAGTTTCAAATAAACAGGAACTGTCATATTGTTTCTGTTGAATTTTATTGTTGGGTAGATATGAGAAGAACGATATTACATCATCTGTAATATCGTTCTTCTATTGATTAGAGTTGTTTATGATTTACTTCTTATCGTTTTCGCGAATCTCCACCCGGCGGATTTTACCGCTGATTGTCTTCGGAAGCTCTTCTACGAACTCGATGACACGCGGATATTTATAAGGAGCAGTCACTTTCTTCACGTGATTCTGTAATTCCTTAATCAGTTCTTCTCCGGCACGTGCTTTATAGTCTTTGGATAGAACAATCGTAGCTTTTACCACCTGACCGCGAATCTCGTCGGGTACTCCGGTAATAGCACATTCCACAACAGCCGGATGAGTCATCAACGCACTTTCCACTTCGAATGGGCCGATGCGGTAACCGGAGCTCTTGATTACGTCGTCTGCACGACCGACAAACCAAAGGTAGCCGTCCTCGTCTTTCCAGGCAACATCGCCGGTGTAATAAATACCATCGTGCCAAGCTTCGTGAGTGCGTTCCGCATCCCGGTAGTATTCTTTGAAAAGTCCAAGAGGTTTACCTTTGCTGGTGCGGATTACAATTTGTCCTTGCTCACCCGCTTCAACAGAGCGGCCTTCATGGTCGATCAAGTCTACATCATATTGAGGATTCGGAAGCCCCATGCTTCCCGGTTTCGGTTCCATCCAAGGCATGGTGGCGATGGTAAGGGTTGTTTCTGTTTGTCCGAAACCTTCCATCAGTTTGATACCCGTCAGTTTCTTGAAAGTTTCAAATACAGCGGGGTTCAATGCTTCTCCGGCAATGGTGCAGTATTTTAGTGAAGACAAGTCGAACTTTGTCAGGTCTTCGTGAATCAAGAACCGGAAGATGGTAGGAGGTGCACAGAGAGAGGTGACATGATATTCCTGGATTTTTTCCAGAATAGCTGCCGGGGTAAACTTCTCGTGGTCGTAGACGAAGATATTGGCTCCGGCAATCCACTGTCCGTAGAGTTTGCCCCATACCGCTTTTCCCCAGCCGGTATCGGCAATGGTGAGGTGAAGACTGTTCTCGTCCAGGTTGTGCCAAAAACTACCGGTAACGATATGACCTAACGGATAAGTAAAGTCATGTGCCACCATCTTAGGTTCACCGGTAGTGCCGGAAGTAAAATACATCAGAGAGATGTCGTCGTTAGTGTTCGCATGGCGCGGACGTACAAACGGAGCAGCATTTTCGATACCCTGATGGAAATCTTCGAAGCCTTCCGGGATTTCCGGACCGACACTGACTAACTTTTCAACCGTGGGACATTCGGGAAGAGCATCTTTGATATGTTGCAGGATGATTCCTTCGCCGGCAGCTACGATCATTTTGATGTCGGCAGCGTTGCAGCGATAGATAATATCCTTCTTGGTCAGCAAGTGAGTAGCCGGAATGACAGTTGCTCCTAGTTTGTGAAGAGCGATGGTGCTATACCAGAACTCATAACGGCGTTTCAGAATCAGCATCACCATGTCGCCACGGCCGATACCCAGACTCTGGAAGTAAGAAGCGGTCATGTCCGTAGAGCGTTTCATGTCGGCAAATGAGAATTGGCGACTTTCGCCTTTGTCATTTGTCCAGAGTAAAGCGTTCTTGTCAGGTTGTTCGGCAGCCCAGGCGTCTACTACGTCATAGCCGAAGTTGAAGTTCTCCGGGACGTTTATTTTCAAGTTTTTGATAAAATCCTCTTGTGAACTGAAAGAGGTCTGTGATAAAAATCTTTCTACCATGATGTTATGGATTATGTGAATGAAGAATGAAGAATGAAAAATGAAGAATTTTTCCATGCGTATTATTTATACAGTGCAACATAATTCTTCATTCTTCATTTTTCATTCTTCATTCTTCATTTTTTTATTATTACATAATTACTGCCAGAAAACGTACTGTTTTGCCATCGAGCGCTTTCATGCCATGTGGAAGTTTAGAGTTAAAATAGATACTATCGCCTTGGTTGAGGATGATTTCTTTGCCTTCGATGTTGATAAGCATACGTCCTTCGATGACAAGGTTGAATTCTTGTCCGTTATGTTGGTTATAATGGATTGGTTCGTCGTTTGCTTTCGGTTCAACAGTGACGATGAACGGATCGGCGGTACGGTTCATGAATCCTGAAGCCAGTGATTGGTATTTATAAGCTTTGGTACGTTCGATGCTGACTCCTTTGCCGGCACGGGTCACGAAGTAGCTGCTCATTTTAGGCTCTTCACCAAACATCAGGGCGTCGAGAGCTATATTATACGTGCGGGCTATTTTTTGTAACATGCTGACAGAGATATCGTAGTCTCCGGTTTCTGCAAGTCGGTATTCTTCGGCAGAGATGTCGCTGTCGCGGGCGATATCCTCTGCGGTCAGTTCCAGTACATCACGTAATCCGCGGAGGCGTTCTGCGATCTGTTTAATTTGTTCATTCATACAAGTGGTTCGTATTTTTATGATTAATAATTCTATGGTATTATTTGGAGGCTTTCATGGCTTTGATGATAGCGGAGGTGAATCCGTTGTGTTCCAGTTCATTGATCCCCTTGATTGTGATTCCGCCCGGAGTGGTGACCTTGTCGATTTCTACGCTGGGGTGGGTGTCATTGTTCTGAATCAGTGCGGCTGCTCCTTTTAAGGATTGTGCTATCATTTGCATGGCATCTTTGGGACGAAGTCCCATTTCGATTCCGGCTTGCATGGCTGCCTGAACGTATTTCAATACGTAAGCGATGCCGCAGGAGGTCAATGCGGTGGCTGCCGCTATTTTATCTTCGGGAATAAGCATCACGGTTCCCATCTCGCTGAACAACCGGAGGATGAATTTGTCTTGTTCATCGTTCGTATTGCGGGCGGCAACAAGCGTCATACTTTCCAGTTCGCTGATAGCTGTGTTCGGAATCAGGCGGAACATGGCCATTTCCGGTGCTACGACGTAATGAGCCAGTTCTTCAAAACTGATGCCGGCAGCTACGGAGATGAGTATCTGTTTGCTTTTCAGTTTCAATTCGCGCATCACCGGTTCCATAAACCACGGTTTGACAGCAAGGATGACAATATCTGCGCCTGTGGCAGCTTCCACATTGCTGTTGGTGATAGAGATACCCGGAAATTCCTTTTTCAGTTTCTCTAGTTTTCCGGCACTCGGATTGGACACAATGATGTCCGAATCGTCTATCAGACTTCCTTTTGCCAGGCCACGGGCTATTGAACCGCCCATGTTTCCTGCACCGATAATGGCTATTTTCATATACGCTTATTTTTAATGAGTTGTTAAAGGCAAAGGTAACAGTTAATTACGAAAAAACAAAAAGCAGCCGGAATAAGAAATAAATTTCTAATAAAGGCTGCTTTTATCGTTGGCTGTTTATTAATCAAATGAGCGATTAGAGTACTTTCTTGAACCGGGCAAGGAAGTCTTCTGCTTCCTCCATAGTAAGACAGAGAGGAGGTAACAGGCGAAGTACATTCGTACCGCTTGCTCCGGTAAATACATGCTCGTCATAGATGAGGCGGCTGCGTAGTTCTTTGATGGGTTCTTCGAATTCGAGTCCGATCATTAGTCCGCGTCCGCGTACCTCTTTTATTTGCGGGAATTTCTTCAGTTCTTCCAGTAAGTAGTTACCTACTACCTTTGCGTTTTCTATCAGATTTTCTTGCTCAATGACGTCCATCACAGCGAGTGCTGCCGAACATGCCAGATGGTTTCCGCCAAAGGTAGTTCCCAATTGACCATATACCGGTTTAAACATCGGGCTGATCAGGACACCTGCCATCGGGAAACCGTTGCCGATACCTTTGGCTACAGTGATGATGTCCGGCTTGATGTCATTATATTGATGGGCGAAGAATTTACCGCTACGTCCGTATCCGCTCTGAATTTCATCGAGAATCAGGATCGTTCCTGTCTCGCTGCAAGCTTTGCGGAGTTCCTGCATAAATTCGGTGGTCGGTATCTTGATACCGCCTACCCCTTGTATTCCTTCAATGATAACAGCACATGTGTCTCCTTTAGACAATTCCTGTTTCATCGCTTCCATATCGTTGAGCGGGAGATAGGTGACATGACCGTTATTGTTGATAGGGGCGATAATGGAAGGATTGTGAGTCGCTTCTACCGCCAGAGACGTCCGTCCGTGAAACGCCTTATTGAAAGATACGATTTTGGTACGTCCGTTATAGAAGGAAGCCAGCTTCAAAGCGTTTTCGTTCGCTTCGGCTCCACTGTTAATCAGGAACAGGCTGTAGTCTTCGTAACCGGAAATTTTGCCCAGTCGTTCGGCTACCTCTTGTTGGAGCTTGTTGATGACAGAGTTTGAGTAGAAACCAAGTTTAGCCACCTGGTTACTGATCATTGCTGTATAGTGAGGGTGTGCATGTCCGATAGAGATAACGGCATGACCTCCGTAGAGATCCAGATATTCCGTTCCGTTCTCATCCCATACCTTGCAACCGTCGCCCTTGACAATGTTGATGTTATATAAAGGATATACGTCGAATAATTTCATAATAATTAAATGAAGAATTAAGAATGAAGAATGAAGAATGAAGAATTAGGTTACTTCATGGTTCATTTGATTATTTTTGGCAGTTTTGATTGAAGAAACAAGCAGAGCTATGAGTTCTCCACAATCAATCTCCATACTATTAAAAGCATTAGAATCGATATAATCTGAATCTTTTAAAAGATTCAACCAATAGTCGGTTTCATTAGCTTCCTTTAATGATATACTTAGTTTATTAATGAAGTCAGCATTGCTTTGGGCAAATTCGGATTCTCGAATTGAAGCTCCAATAGAAGTGCCGGAACGAAGAATTTGTTTGCTGAGGATGAACTCTTGTTTCATTTCTCGAAGATATTTAGTCATTTGTACAATTCGAAGTGCAAATGAATAGCTTTTTGTATTCAATAATGAATTTGTTCTATTGTGGCAATTCTTCATTCTTCGTTCTTCATTCTTCATTAAAACGCTGAAGGCTTCAAACGTAGTCCTACGGTTTCTTCCAGATTGAACATCAGGTTCATGTTATGAACCGCTTGTCCGCTGGCGCCTTTCAGCAAATTGTCGATACAAGAGATAATCAATAGTTTGTCACCGTGTTTCTCCAGATGTATCAGGCACTTATTAGTATTAACGACTTGTTTCAAGTCAATATTCTTGTCTACGATGTGTACAAAGGAGTCTTTTGCATAATATTCCTCGTACATACGAACGATTTCTTCCAGTGCTACTTTGGTTTTGACTACCATCGTTGCAAAGATACCACGGGCGAAATCGCCACGGTATGGAATGAAGTCGATCTCCGCATCGAAACTGTTTTGCAGCTGTTTCAGTGATTGCTTGATTTCCGGAACATGCTGGTGCTCGAATGCTTTGTACACACTCATATTGTTGTTTCTCCAACTGAAATGACTGGTAGCACCCGGTTTCACTCCGGCTCCCGTACTTCCTGTAATGGCATTTACCATTACATCATCCGTCAGCATCAGATTCTTGGCAAGCGGAAGCAAACCGAGCTGGATGCAGGTTGCAAAACAGCCGGGATTGGCTACGTGCTTTGCCGTACAAGTAGCGCGGCGGTTCAGTTCCGGCAGACCGTAGATAAAGTCGTGGTCGTCGCTCATAATACGGTAGTCCATCGAGAGGTCGATAATCTTCAGGTCTTCCGGTATGTTGTGACTTTCCATGAATTTCTTTGTATCGCCGTGGGCGGTGCAGAAAAAGAGAACGTCGATTTCGTCCAGAGGTAACTGGTCGGTGAATCTTAGATCTGTTTCTCCATACAAGCCTTCGTGTACGTCGGTAATTCTGTTTCCGGCATTACTGCTGCTGTTGATAAATACGATTTCAGTTTCCGGATGGTTGAGCAGCAGACGGATTAATTCGCCTGCTGTATATCCTGCGCCACCAATGATTCCTGCTTTAATCATATCTCTTCGTCTTTGTGGTTATTATAGTAAACACGTAGCGGAGTAGAAGTGACTTTGATAAAGCCTTTGGCGTCTTCGGCTGTCCAGCCTTTCTGCATTTCACCGTATTCTCCGAATTTAGTCTTCACCAGATCGTCTTCCGATTCTACACCTACGGTAGAGAAGGAGAGAGGGCGAAGCTCGAGGATAGCCGTACCGTTTACGTTACGCTGGCTTTCCTGCAACATCGCTTCGATGTCACGCATCACCGGTTCGAGGTATTGGCTTTCGTGGAGGAACATACCGTACCAGTTGGCTACCTGGTCTTTCCAGTATTGTTGCCATTTGCTCAATGTATATTTCTCAAGGAAGCGATGGGCGCCGATAATTAACATCGGGGCGGCTGCTTCGAATCCTACACGGCCTTTGATACCGATAATTGTATCACCCACGTGCATATCACGGCCGATACCGTATGCTGCACCAATTTCTTCCACTTTCTGGATGGCTTTGATCGGGTCGTCAAACTTCTCGTCGTTGACAGCTTTCAGTTCCCCTTTTTCGAAAGTCAGGCGGAGCTGTTCGCTGCCTTCTTTTTCAACATGTTTGAGGTAGGCTGTTTCCGGGAGTCCTTGCGCGGAGTCGAGGATTTCGCCACCACAGATAGAAGTACCCCACAAACCTACATTATAAGAGTATTTCAGTTTGGTGAAGTCCGCGCTGAAACCATGTTTGTTCAGATAATCAATTTCTTCCTGACGGCTCAATGCCATGTCACGGGTCAATGTGATGATTTCTACATTGGGAGCCAGTACGAGGAAAGTCATGTCGAAACGGATCTGGTCATTGCCTGCTCCGGTAGAACCGTGTGCGATGGCATCCGCACCGATTTCGTTGGCATAGCGTGCGATGGCCAATGCCTGGAAAATACGTTCGGAACTAACAGAAATAGGATAAGTACCGTTACGCAGCACATTTCCGAAAACCATGTATTTCAGGCTCTTTTCGTAGTATTCCTGGGTAACGTCCAGCGTCACGTATTTCACTGCTCCCAGTTTATAAGCGTTTTCTTCGTTTGTTTTCAGTTGTTCTTCGCTGAAACCACCCGTATTGGCACAAGCTGCATATACTTCGTAACCTTTTTCTTTGGCGAGGTACATGACGGTGAACGATGTGTCCAGTCCGCCGCTGAATGCCACCACTACTTTTTTCTTCTTTTCTTCCATAGTGCTGTATCTTTTAAATGTTATTTCTTTCTTGTTCTTTTTTGATGTTCCGCGGCTCTGTCGGATCGTACAGCATGGCTGTGCAGATGCAGAACTTGCGGTTTTTCGCTACCAGAATATCATGGTTGATACATCCTTCGCATCCTTTCCAGAAAGCTTCGTCGTCTGTCAGTTCGTTGAAGGTGACAGGCACATAACCCAGTTCGGTGTTCATCTTCATGACAGCTGCTCCGGAGGTCAGACTGAATATTTTTGCTTTCGGCCATCGGAGACGTGCCAGTTGGAAAGAAGCTTGTTTAATACGTTTTGCCAGTCCTAATCCACGGAAATCGGGATGAACGATCAGACCGGAAGTAGCCACGTACTGCTTGTTTCCCCATGATTCGATGTAGGTGAATCCGGCAAAAGTATCGCCACAAAGAGCAATAATCGCCTTACCTTCTTTCATCTTTGTCGCTACGTATTCGTGTGTACGTTCCGCAATTCCTGTTCCTCGTACGGCGGCAGCATTTCTGATAGTTTCCAAAATAGTGTCAACGTAAACCTCATGTGAGGCGTCGGCTACCATAACATCTATTTGTTGAGTGTCCATTTCTTTATTATATAATAATAGGTATAATTATTCGATATTGGGAATGATGAGTGACAGAAGCTGACGTATTTTGCTGATGGCAACTCCTTCACGCAACACCAACATGATTGTATCGTCACCGGCAATGGTTCCCAGAATTTCACTGAATTCATTGTTGTCGATGTCATACGCCATGCTGCTCGCATAACCGGGACGGGTGCGGATAACGGCAATGTTACCGGAAAACTGTAAAGAGATAAATCCGTTGTTACGTAACATTTCACCGGCACTCTGGTCGGTAGAACGTTTATACATAATGTTGTTCGGCAGTACATATACGTACTTTCCGTTCATACTGGCAGCCTTGGCTACTTTCAATTGTTTCAAGTCGCGGGAGAGGGTGGCCTGTGTCAGTTCGAAGCCTTCGCGGTTCAGCTCTTGCAGCAGTTCTTCCTGCGAACCGACTTCCTTGCTTGAGATAATCATTTTGATGGCGTCTAACCGATTTGCTTTCTTCTTCATTGTATAATTATTCTAAGAATGGCGCAAAAGTATGCATTATTTTGGAGAAAACATGCATAAAACCAAAGTTTTTTTGCATAAAAGTGAAAAATATGCTAAACGGTGAGAGCCTGCTTTTTTGTTTTGTGTCAAAATGTATACCCTTTCAATCAAAATACATAAGGAAAGGGAGGAGGGAATCGCCTATCTTTGCCATGTAGGTAAATGGATACCTTAAATATATAGACAGAATACCATGAAACAAAACTTTTTTGCAGTCGACCTGGGCGCAACGAGCGGCCGTACAATCTTAGGAACTTTCATCGAAGGCGGATTAAATCTGGAAGAGATTAATCGTTTTCCTAACCACCTGATTGAAGTGGGTGGACATTTCTATTGGGATATTTATGCATTATATCGTCATATTATTGACGGATTGAAGTTGGTGGCTCATCGTGGCGAATCCATTGCTTCTATCGGTATTGATACCTGGGGAGTGGATTTTGTATGCGTCGGAAAAGATGGTAACCTGCTTCGTCAGCCATACGCGTACCGTGATCCTCATACGGTAGGTGCACCGGAAGCTCTTTTCTCCCGTATTTCGCGTAGTGAAGTCTATGGCAAAACGGGTGTTCAGATTATGAATTTTAATTCACTTTTTCAATTAGATACTTTACGTCGCAATCACGACAGCGCATTGGAGGCGGCAGATAAAATTCTGTTTATGCCGGATGCATTAAGTTATATGCTGACCGGAGAGATGGTGACGGAATATACAATTGCTTCGACAGCACAGCTGGTAAATGCGCAAACACGTCGTCTAGAACCGGAGCTGTTGAAAGCGGTAGGTTTGAGTGAGAAGAATTTCGGCCGTTTTGTATTCCCGGGTGAAAAGGTGGGAGTATTGACGGAAGAAGTGCAAAAGATAACCGGACTGGGTGCAATTCCTGTGATTGCGGTAGCCGGCCATGATACCGGTTCTGCTGTTGCTGCCGTTCCGGCATTGGATCGCAACTTTGCTTATTTGAGTAGCGGAACCTGGTCACTGATGGGAGTTGAAACGGATGCTCCGGTGATTAATGCCGAAACGGAAGCGTTGAACTTTACCAATGAAGGTGGTGTGGAAGGAACTATCCGTCTATTGAAGAATATCTGTGGAATGTGGTTGCTGGAACGTTGCCGTCTGAATTGGGGAGATACAAGTTATCCTGAATTAATCAGTGAGGCGGATGCTTGTGAACCGTTCCGTAGTCTGATTAATCCGGATGATGACTGTTTCGCGAATCCTGCGGACATGGAAAAAGCTATTACAGAATATTGCCGGGCTACCGGACAGTCGGTTCCCGAGAAACGCGGACAAGTAGTGCGTTGCATCTTTGAAAGTTTGGCTTTGCGTTATCGCCAGGTGTTGGAGAATTTGCGTTCACTTTCTCCCCGTCCGATTGAAACATTGCACGTGATTGGCGGAGGTAGCCGGAATGATTTGCTGAACCAGTTTACTGCCAATGCGATAGGAATTCCTGTGGTAGCCGGTCCGTCCGAAGCAACAGCTATCGGTAATGTAATGATTCAGGCAATGGCAGCAGGTGAAGCAACGGATGTTGCCGGTATGCGGCAGTTAATTAACCGTTCTATCCCGTTGAAGACTTATCAACCACAAGACACGGAAGCTTGGGATGCGGCTTATATCCATTTTAAAAATTGCGTTCGATAATGCATTGAACAACCGACAGAATAATCATTTATTTAAACTAATAGAATATCATGAAAAAAGAAGAACTGATTCAGAAAGCGTATGAGATTGCTGTGGAACGTTATGCAGCAGTAGGTGTAGACACTGAACAAGTATTGAAAACGATGCAGGATTTTCATCTGTCACTTCACTGCTGGCAGGCTGACGACGTTGCAGGATTTGAAGTACAGGCCGGCTCATTGACCGGAGGTATTCAGGCAACCGGTAATTATCCGGGCAAAGCTCGTAATATTGATGAATTGCGTGCTGACATTTTGAAAGCTGCTTCTTATATTCCGGGTACTCATCGTCTGAACCTGCACGAAATCTATGGAGATTTCCAGGGTAAGGTGGTAGACCGTGACCAGGTAGAACCGGAACATTTCAAGAGCTGGATCGAATGGGGTAAAGAACATAACATGAAGCTCGATTTCAACTCTACTTCTTTCTCTCATCCGAAATCAGGTGACTTGTCTCTTTCTAATCCTGATGAAGGCATCCGTCAGTTCTGGATTGAACATACCAAACGTTGTCGTGCCGTTGCGGAAGAAATGGGTAAGGCACAGGGGGATCCGTGTATCATGAATCTTTGGGTACATGACGGAAGCAAGGATATTACGGTAAATCGTATGAAATATCGTGCATTGCTGAAAGATTCTTTGGATCAGATCTTCGCTACCGAATATAAGAATATGAAGGATTGTATCGAATCTAAGGTGTTCGGTATCGGTCTGGAAAGCTATACAGTGGGTTCTAATGACTTCTATATCGGTTATGGTGCTTCTCGTAACAAGATGATTACACTGGATACCGGTCACTTCCATCCAACAGAAAGTGTAGCTGATAAAGTATCTTCACTGTTGCTTTATGTGCCTGAATTGATGTTGCACGTGAGCCGTCCGGTTCGTTGGGATTCAGACCATGTTACTATCATGGATGATCCGACAATGGAACTGTTCAGCGAAATCGTTCGCTGCGGTGCTTTGGACCGTGTACATTATGGTCTTGACTACTTCGATGCATCTATCAACCGTATTGGTGCATACGTAATCGGTAGTCGTGCCGCACAGAAATGTATGACTCGTGCTCTGCTCGAACCGATTGCCAAGTTGCGCGAATACGAAGCAAACGGACAGGGATTCCAACGTCTGGCTTTGCTCGAAGAAGAAAAGGCGCTTCCTTGGAATGCAGTTTGGGATATGTTCTGCTTGAAGAACAATGTTCCTGTTGGTGAAGATTTCATCGCAGAAATTGAAAAGTACGAAGCCGAAGTAACTTCTAAACGATAAGTTATGGAAATCTTAATCGGCTTATTGATTATAGCCATCGGTAGCTTTTGCCAGTCCAGTTCTTATGTACCTATCAAAAAGGTAAAAGAATGGAGCTGGGAAAGCTTCTGGTTAATACAAGGTGTATTTGCCTGGTTAGTGTTCCCGTTCCTGGGTTCACTACTGGGTGTACCCCAAGAGAGCAGTTTGTTCGACTTGTGGGGAGCAGGAGGTGCTGGAATGAGCATCTTTTATGGTATATTGTGGGGAGTAGGAGGGTTGACTTTCGGACTTTCCATGCGCTATTTGGGTGTTGCGCTCGGACAGAGTATCTCACTGGGTACTTGTGCCGGTTTCGGTACCCTTCTTCCGGCTCTTTTTGCCGGTACAAACTTGTTTGAAGGTAACGGGCTGATTCTTTTGTTGGGTGTTTGCATCACGTTGGCAGGTATTGCTATTATCGGGTATGCCGGTAGCTTGCGTGCGCAAAACATGAGTGAAGAAGAAAAACGTGCTGCCGTAAAAGACTTTGCATTGACAAAAGGGTTACTGGTTGCACTTTTGGCTGGTGTCATGAGTGCCTGCTTTGCTTTGGGACTGGATGCGGGAACACCTATCAAAGAAGCCGCTTTGGCTGGTGGAGTGGAAGGACTTTATGCCGGTCTTCCGGTTATCTTTCTGGTTACGCTTGGAGGCTTCCTGACAAATGCAGCTTACTGTTTGCAACAGAATGTGGTTAACAAAACGATGGGTGACTATGCTAAAGGAAAAGTGTGGGGCAATAATCTAGTGTTCTGTGCGTTGGCTGGTGTACTATGGTATATGCAGTTTTTCGGATTGGAAATGGGTAAGAGCTTCCTCACCGAAAGCCCGGTGTTACTGGCTTTCTCCTGGTGTATCCTGATGGCATTGAACGTAACCTTTAGTAATGTTTGGGGAATAATTCTGAAAGAATGGAAAGGGGTGTCAAACAAGACCATAACTGTGCTGATAGCTGGTCTGATCGTACTTATCTTCTCTTTAGTATTCCCAAATTTGTTTTAAAAAAATCAAGAACGGATTACACGGATTACGCAGTTTTTTTATAACTTGCGGCAAAATCCATGTAATCCGTGCCTAATTAAAATATATATATAATGAAATCAATTTTAGAGAATCGTCCGGCACTTGCCAAAGAAGTAAACAAGGTAGCAGAAGTTGCCGGATACTTGTGGCAGAAAGGATGGGCTGAACGTAATGGTGGTAATATCACTGTTAATATCACAGAGTTTGTAGACGATGAAATCCGTCAGATGAAGCCGATCAGCGAAGTAAAATCTATCGGTGTGACTCTTCCTTATCTGAAAGGCTGCTATTTCTACTGCAAGGGAACTAATAAACGCATGCGTGATTTAGCCCGCTGGCCGATGGAAAATGGTTCGGTAATCCGTATTCTGGATGACTGTGCCAGCTATGTGATTATTGCGGATGAAGCTGTAGCCCCGACATCGGAATTACCTTCTCACTTGAGCGTACACAATGACCTATTGAGCAAAAACTCTCCTTATAAAGCATCTGTACACACACACCCGATTGAACTGATTGCCATGACACATTGTCCGAAATTTCTGGAAAAAGATGTGGCTACCAATCTGTTGTGGAGTATGATTCCTGAAACAAAGGCATTCTGCCCGCGTGGTTTGGGTATCATTCCTTATAAATTACCTAGCTCGGTGGAATTGGCTGAAGCTACCATCAAAGAATTGCAGGATTACGATGTGGTGATGTGGGAGAAACATGGCGTATTTGCAGTGGATTGCGATGCGATGCAGGCATTCGATCAGATTGATGTACTCAATAAGTCGGCTCTGATTTATATCGCAGCTAAAAATATGGGCTTCGAACCGGATGGTATGAGTCAGGAACAGATGAAAGAAATGTCAGTAGCTTTCAATCTTCCTAAATAAGATTTATACTAGTCATTGATTTTAATTACTTTAGAAACCGTGGCATTTTCTACCCTGGAAGGTGCTGCGGTTAACCCTTTAAACAAATAGATAACCATGAATCGCATTATTTTAAACGAAACTTCGTACTTCGGTGCCGGATGCCGTAGTGTCATTGCTGTGGAAGCAGCCAGACGTGGCTTTAAGAAAGCCTTTTTTGTAACGGATAAAGATCTTATCAAGTTTGGTGTGGCTGCCGAAATCATTAAAGTATTTGATGAAAATCAGATTCCTTACGAACTTTATAGTGATGTAAAAGCGAACCCTACGATTGCAAATGTACAAAACGGTGTGGCGGCATACAAAGCTTCCGGAGCCGATTTTATCGTTGCTTTGGGCGGCGGTTCTTCCATCGATACTGCCAAAGGAATCGGTATTGTTGTGAACAATCCGGATTTTGCAGACGTGAAATCTCTGGAAGGGGTAGCCGATACCAAACACAAAGCGGTGCCTACTTTCGCGCTGCCTACTACTGCCGGAACAGCTGCCGAAGTAACGATCAATTATGTGATTATTGATGAAGATGCCCGCAAGAAAATGGTTTGTGTAGACCCGAACGACATTCCTGCCGTAGCTATCGTAGACCCTGAACTGATGTACTCAATGCCAAAAGGACTGACTGCAGCTACCGGTATGGATGCTTTGACTCATGCCATCGAAAGTTATATCACTCCGGGTGCCTGGGTAATGAGCGATATGTTCGAATTGAAAGCCATTGAAATGATTGCTCAAAACTTGAAAGCAGCTGTGGATAATGGTAAAGATGTGGCAGCCCGCGAAGCTATGTCACAGGCACAATATATTGCCGGTATGGGATTCTCGAATGTCGGTTTAGGAATTGTTCATTCGATGGCGCATCCGTTAGGTGCATTCTATGATACTCCTCATGGGGTAGCCAATGCCTTATTGTTGCCGTATGTGATGGAATACAATGCTGAATCTCCGGCAGCTCCGAAATATATCCATATTGCGAAAGCAATGGGAGTGGACACTACCGGAATGAGTGAAGCCGAGGGAGTAAAAGCGGCTGTTGAGGCAGTGAAAGCACTTTCTGCCAGTATCAATATACCGCAGAAATTACATGAAATCAATGTGAAGGAAGAAGATATTCCTGCACTGGCTGTTGCTGCTTTCAATGATGTTTGCACAGGCGGTAATCCTCGTCCTACTTCGGTAGCAGATATCGAAGCTCTATATCGCAAAGCTTTCTAAAGTTAGTTTTTGCGGAAGTTCTTTTCACCACAGATTACACAGATTTACACAGATTATTTTCTAATCGGAAGCCGATATTTAAGAATTAAATCTGTGTAAATCTGTGTAATCTGTGGTGTTTTTCTGAAAATAATTCCTATTTTTGTCCAACTCAATTACATGAAAACACATCGGTATGATCGAGGATAATAGTTTGGGATTAGAATTTAAATATCTGATTGTAAATGACATGGACCGTAAATTCGGGCTATGGGTAAATACCGTCGGCTATCAATCCATTCCTCCTGATTCACCTTATCCGTTGAAAGAGCATCCTTCCGGTTACTTTTTTAATGCAGAAAAAGGAAGAGTGCTTCGTGAGTATCAATTGGTATATATTACCAAGGGGCGTGGTTTGTTTTCATCTGATTCTACCTCTGAAAAGCAAGTTTGTAAAGGTCGGCTGATGGTATTGTTTCCCGGACAATGGCATACTTATCGCCCGTTGCGGCAGACTGGTTGGACGGAATATTATATTGGTTTCGAGGGGCCTATGATAGACGCCATTGTTGATGATGCTTTTTTGTCGCAGAAACAGCAAATACTGGAAATTGGCCTTAATGAAGAGTTGGTCTCATTATTCTCCCGTGCTCTTGCCGTAGCCGAAGCGGATAAGATTTCCGCGCAACAATATCTTTCCGGGATTGTGCTCCACATGATAGGGATGATTCTTTCCGTCTCCAAGAATAAGGTTTTCGAGATGAGTGATGTGGATCAGAAGATCGAACAGGCAAAAATCATTATGAATGAAAATGTTTCCGGCAATGTGGACCCGGAAGAGTTGGCTATGCGACTCAATATTAGTTATTCATGGTTTCGACGTGTTTTTAAGGAGTATACAGGTTATGCTCCGGCTAAATATTTCCAGGAATTGAAACTTCGTAAAGCTAAACAAATGCTGGTGGGAACTTCCCAGTCAGTAAAAGAGATTTCTTTTTTTCTAGGTTTCCAGTCAACCGAATATTTTTTCTCTTTCTTCAAGAAACGTACGGGACTTACTCCGTTGGAGTATCGTTCGTTCGGGCGGGAAGAATGAATAGGATGAAGTTCATATCTATTAGTTATTTGGCTCTGATTTTGGGAATATCATAAAAACTGTTACTTTTGTGGCGAAGATAATGTGCTATAAACCATCATTCTTGATATGCGCGGACAAAAACTATCTAAGATCCATTTTCTTATTCTGTTATCTCTTTTAGGATTTATATCTCCTCTTCAATCACAGGAATATAAGTTCAGGACATTGGGTGTGGAGGATGGATTGTCGCAAATAACGGTGAGCGATATTTGCCAGGATGAGAAGTCGCGTATATGGATTGCCACGCTGGATGGTCTGAATTGTTTCGATGGCAATCATATCAAAGTCTTTAATCATTTTCATAACGATTCCATCAGTTATGGTAATCTATATGTCACCCAGATGGTGGAGGACGGCCAGGGGAGTCTTTTTCTCTTGACTTCTACCGGACTTTTCCAGTTCGACCTTGAAACGGAGAAATATTATATTCTTCCGGTGTCTTCTCCTTCCACTCTTGCCAAAGGAAAGTTGGGAGTGTGGATTGCAGAAGGGGGAAAACTCTTCTTGTATGATAAGAATACCTGTTCCGTGAAACCAATGTATGCGGAGGTACATTTGCCGGACACCGGGCCGACAATGGTAGAAGGTTCGGAAGGAAATCTTTGGGTTGCTTTGAAAGATGGCGGGGTGATGCGTGTGGATACTTGTGGATCGATGTCGCTTTATTTGCCCGGAATCAAGGTGATGAAACTGATAAAAAGTAACGATCAGAATATTTGGGTTGGTTCGCAGGATCATGGTGTTTTCTGTTTTTCACCTCAAGGTGCAGTCATACATCATTATGATTATAACAACAAGAGTGTTTACACGGTCCGGGATGATATGGCAAGAGCGTTATGTCAGGATTTGGAAGGGAATATATGGGTAGGTTACAGAAGCGGATTGAGTAAGATTGAGGTGGCTACCGGGAAAATATTTCATTATCAGGCGGATCCTAACCGGGTGGGGGCTATGTCCAATCGTTCGGTGACTTCTCTTTATACGGACAAACAAGGAACTGTCTGGGTGGGGACCTATTGGGGCGGCGTGAATTTCTTCTCACCGGAATATCAACATTTTGTACATTATCATGCTTCGGATACCGGATTGTCTTTTCCGGTGGTGGGTGCTATGGCAGAAGATAAATCCGGAAATATATGGATTTGCACAGAAGGTGGAGGACTGGATTTATATCAACCGGAACAAGGAACATTCAAGCATTTTAATGCGCATACCGGATATCATTTTAGTACGGATTATCTGAAAGATGTCGTTTTTGATGAGGCTAATAACTGCTTGTGGATTGCCGCTGACTTTACAAACAAGGTCAACTGTTTTCATCTTGATAACTATCGGAATGATATATATGACCTCGAACCGCTCGGAGAGGAAAGTGTGGGAGAAGCTCTGTTTGCCTTGGCCGACACTCCTCGTAAATTGTATGTAGGTACAACATCAGCAGTTGTTAGTCTGGATAAACAGACCTTAAAAACTGAAGTGTTGTTTCATCAAAAGGAGTTGTTTACACATAATTATAACACTTTGTTGCTTGATTCGAAAAACCGGCTATGGTTTGCTTCCGATGATGGTTGTGTAGCTTATGTGATTGATGAAGGACGCTTTGAAACGTATAGGATAAGTCTGAAGAAGCAGGTCAGATCTCAAAAAGAGCTGGTCAATGTCATCTATGAGGATCGAAAGGGAAACATTTGGGTCGGAACACATGGCAACGGGCTTTTCTTGTTGGATAAGAAAGAGCATTTGTTTCGTTTGCATACTCCTGAAAGCGTATTATCGGGAGAAAATATCAGAGTGTTGGGCGAAACTCCTTCCGGGAATTTATTGATTGGTACCGGACATGGATTGTCTGTGTTAGAACAGAAAGACGGGAAAGTGATAAACTTCAATTCTAAAACAGGATTTCCGCTGACTCTTGTTAATAGGAAATCCATGCATGTATCCCGCAATCATGATATTTATATGGGAGGAGCTACCGGACTGGTTGCCATTCGTGAAAGTAGCTTGTCCTATCCTCCGAAAATATATGATTTGGAGTTGGCTCATTTGTATGTCAATAATAAGGAGATTACCACAGGCGATCAAACCGGCATCCTAAATAAGTCCTTTGCCTATACCGACCGGATTAAATTGAATTATTTGCAGAATGTGTTTTCTATCGGTTTCTCGACAGATAACTTTCTGCATATTGGCGGTGGTGAGGTAGAATACCGGTTGATAGGTTCTAATGACGAATGGAGTGAGAATCGTTTGGGGAATGATATTACTTATACAAATATATCTCCGGGCGATTATGTTTTTGAGATCAGATTGAAGAACTTTCCGGAAGTAATTAGATCTCTTCATATAACGATCACACCACCTTTTTATGCCACCTGGTGGGCCTATACAATTTATGTGTGTGTGATTCTGACGATTCTATTCTTTGTGGTGAGAGAATATAGAATTCGGCTGTTCTTGAAAACCTCGTTGGATTTTGAACTTCGTGAGAAACAATACATTGAAGAAATGAACCAATCCAAACTGCGTTTTTTCACTAATATCTCACACGAAATCAGAACCCCTATTACTCTTATCCTGGGGCAGGTTGATCTGTTGTTGAATTCTGGTAAGTTGTCTACGTATGCTTATTCGAAATTACTGAATATACATAAAAATGCCGGTAACCTGAAATCATTGATAACGGAGTTGCTTGATTTTCGGAAACAGGAGCAGGGACTTTTGAAATTGAAAGTTTCTCAATTTGATTTATATTCTTTACTCAAAGAGCATTATGTATTGTTCAAAGAATTGGCAGCTAACAGGAATATTTCGTTTGTTTTGCATGCCGACTGCGAGCAATGCCTCGTGTGGGGAGACCGGATGCAAATACAGAAGGTGGTTAATAACTTGCTGTCTAATGCTTTTAAATATACTTCAGACGGTGGAACTATCCGTATGGAATTGGCTGATGGAACGGAGGAATGTATGTTTTCCGTTTCCGATAATGGTGCGGGAATATCCGAGGAAGACTATGTTAAGATATTCGAGCGGTTCTATCAGGTTGAGAATATAGGACAGTATGGAGGAACTGGTATCGGGCTGGCTTTGAGTCAGGGTATTGTGAAAGCCCACCAGGGAGATATAACAGTAGAAAGTCAGCTGGGAAAAGGTTCTTGTTTTAAGGTCACTCTGAAAAAAGGGGATGCTCACTTTGATTCTTCTGTCGCCCGGGTTGAACCGGAGCAGGATAAGGAATATATTTATTATTCGGAAGACAAAGAACTGCTGGTTAAAGAGGTGCAGTCAGCCCAAAGTGAAAGCGGGACTACTGACTGTAAATTACTGGTGATTGATGATAATGAAGAAATCAGAAATATCCTTGTAGATATCTTTTCTCCATTGTACACGGTTGAAACTGCAAGTGATGGTGAGGAAGGGTATGAAAAAGTAAAAATGATGCAGCCTGATCTGGTTATTTCGGATATTATGATGCCCGGAATGCCCGGAACGGAATTGTGTGCCAAAATTAAGAACAATATTGAAACTTGTCATATCCCTGTCGTTCTTCTGACTGCCCTTAGTGCGCCCGAACGTGAGTTGGAAGGATTAAGAATTGGAGCGGATATTTATGTGGTGAAGCCATTTAATATGCGGCGGCTGGTGATGCAATGCAATAATCTGATTAATACCCGCAGACTTTTACAGAATAAATATGCCCATCAGCTGGATAGCAAAGCGGAGAAGATTGCAACGAATGAACTCGATCAGAGGTTTATCGAACAAGCGACACAGGTAGTGGAAGATAATATGGAAAATCCCGAATTCAGTGTAGATGTCTTCTCACGTGAGATGGGGGTGGGACGTACTGTCTTATTCCAGAAGATAAAAGGTATCACGGGAAGTACGCCAAATAATTTTATCATGAATCTGCGTCTGAAAAAAGCGGCATATTTTCTGCAGAATTCTCCGGAAATGAATATATCGGATATTGCTTACCGGTTAGGATTTGGAAATCCTCAATACTTCAATAAATGTTTTAAAGAACTTTTTGATATTGCTCCTACGCAATACCGAAAAGCTCATAATACCTCCTCCGAACCCTCTGTGAAGTGATTAAAATAAGTCATCTGAATTTTTAGACTAGATAAAACGAACAATTCGATAGGGTGCAATATATTCAAATGCGATACTTTTGTGGCGTTGGATAATGCCAGCTTGTACTTGAGTTTTCTTTGGTTAGGTGTGTCCGCACACACTTTCATTTGGTAGACCGGGTACTGTGTAATCTTTATTCTAATATAATAATTATTGTGTAGTATTATGAAAGACAAATATCCATGTAGTAAATAAAAGATAGCATCTTATTGGAGAGAATCAATATATTTTTCCCAATTAATTAAGTAGTGAGTAAAACCTTGATAATTAACCAATTTAATTTTATTCTAGTTATGAAAAATTTGCAGAGTAGGACAAAAGTGCGGTTGCTTCAGTCGTTCCTTTTGATTTCCTTGAGTCTCTTTTTCTTTGTCAATCCGGCTTATGCTCAAGGCGGGTTTGCAGTGAAGGGAGTTATTGTGGATAAAACAGGATTTCCTTTGCCTGGCGCCAATGTGATGGAGAAGGGAACATCTAATGGGACAATTACAGATTTAGATGGTAATTTCTCATTGAATGTTTCGAAGAAGGGAGTTACTTTGACTGTATCATTCATGGGATATACCCCTAAAGATGTGGTAGTGAAAGATAAAACAATGAATATTATGCTTGAAGAGAACTCTAAGCTATTGGACGAAGTGGTGGTAGTGGGTTACGGTACGATGAAAAAGCGTGATGTCACAGGAGCTATTACTTCCATCTCAAGCGAGGCCATTGAGCAAAAAATGGCTACTAATGTTTTTGAAGCATTGCAGGGTACTACTGCCGGTGTACAGGTGGTGTCCGGTTCCGGACAGCCCGGTGAATCTTCTTCTATCAAAATTCGTGGTACTTCCACTTTCTCTGCCGAAGGTGTGACTCCTCTTTATATTGTAGACGGTGTTCCTTTGGAAAGTATCGATGGTATCAATACCAATGATATCACTTCTATGGAGATTTTGAAGGATGCCGCTTCTGCAGCTATCTACGGTTCCCGTTCGGCTAACGGTGTGATTATTATCACTACCAAGAGTGGTCAGGAGGGTAAAGCCCGTATTGATATCAAGTATAATCACTCGTGGGGTACATTGTCTCATAAGGTGCCACAGGCAAATCGTAAAGAGCGTCTGTTGTACGACCAGTACCGTAAAGAGTATTTTGAAACATACGGCGGAGGTAATCCGGATGAAAGTATTGATATTCTGGATGATCCGTTGAATTCATTCTTCAATGTAGACAATGATTATCTGGACATGATTACAAGTACTGCGCAGAAAGATCAGGTGGATATCAGCGTAGGTGGCGGTACAAAGAAACTGAAATATTTCATCAATACCGGTTATTATAACGAGAAGGGTATTATTTCCAATACTGGTTTCCAAAGATTAAATACTCGTATCAACTCCGATTATTCACCGACAGACTGGATGAATATGGGTAGCCGTATTTCTCTTACTTATTCTAAAAAGAAAGGTCTGAATGAAGGTACGTTATTGAGCGCAGTGTTGACTCGTCGTCCTTATTTCAATACTTATTATCCGGATGGCTCTTTGGTCGGGGTGTTTAATGGTCAGAAGAATCCTATTGCACAGGTCAATTATACCACTGACTTTACGGATTCTTATAAGGCTAACTTCTTCCAGTTCTTTGAAATCAAATTCAACAAGTACCTGAAGTTCAGAGCCAATATAAATGCCAACTTCTATTTGGACAAGCGCAAAAAACTCGAACCTAGTCTTATTACTGATGAATGGCAGAAACAGAATAAAGGGTATTCTTATAATTACCTCAACTGGAACTGGATGAATGAAGATTTCATCACTTATGCACGCAAGATAAAAGGACATAATTTCAGCGCGATGGTGGGTGTCAGTGCTCAACAATGGCGTTATGAAAATGAAACTTTTGTGGGATTGAATTCCTCTACCGACTTTATTTATACAATGAACGCGTTTGCTGCCAATCTGGATTTATCCTCTACGGGATCTACATTGAGTAATCACTCCATGGCTTCCGTTTTTGCACGTGTGACGTATGATTATCTGGGGAGATACCTGTTTACAGCGAATATGCGTCGTGACGGTTCTTCTCGTTTTGCGAAAGAAAACAAATGGGGTAATTTCCCGTCAGTGTCAGTGGGATGGCGTTTCTCAGATGAAAAATTCATGAAGTTCTCGAAGAAATTCCTGGAAGATGGTAAGATTCGTGTAAGTTATGGTATCACCGGTAATGAAGCGATCGGAAATTATGATTATATTTATTCTTATTCTCCGAATTCTATCTATGACGGAGTGGGCGGCGTTATTCCGACCCGTATCGGTAAAGACAATCTGAAATGGGAGGAAACTAAACAGTTCAACCTTGGTTTGGACTTGAATTTCTGGAATAGCCGTTTGACGATTACTGCCGATTACTACGATAAATACACAGACGGTTTGTTGGCAAACTACCAATTACCTAAGGAGTCTGGTTTTGCATATATGAAAACCAATGTCGGTGAGATGAGCAACCGCGGGTTTGAAATTGCCGTTACCGGTGATATTATCCGCACGAAGGATTGGAAATGGAATGCTTCTTTCAATATCTCCAGAAACATCAACCGTATTGAAAAGCTGTCTGAAGGTAAGGCATATATGGAAGGTGATATCTGGTGGATGCAGGAAGGCGGCCGTGTAGGTGACTTCTACGGATTTAAAAGTGCCGGTGTCTTTGCTTATGATGAATCAAATGCTTTTACGGATAACTGGGAGCAACTGACTCCGGTGTTTGAAAATGGTGTATTCCAATACAAGTATTTATTGAATGGAAAGGAATATGCAGGTGATATTCGCCAGAAAACGTTACCGAACGGCAAACCGTTCCGTGGCGGAGATTACAACTGGGAAGAACCGGAAGGAACCCGCGACGGTGTGATTGATGATAACGACCGTATGGTGATTGGTAATGCCATGCCTGATGTGACCGGTGGTTTGAATACAACCGTAACTTGGAAAAACGTAAGCTTGTATCTCGGATTCTATTATTCATTAGGAGGACAGATTTATAATGCAGCCGAGCATAATCGTAATATGTTCAAATATACCGGAACCACTCCTTCGCCGGAAGTCATCCATAATATGTGGTTGCATCCGGGTGACCAGGCAATCTATCCGCGTCCGTATAATGATGATTATAACAATGCACGTATGGGTAACTCGTTCTATCTGGAAGATGCTTCCTTTATTCGTCTGCAGAACGTACGTATAGCCTATGATCTTCCTGAAAACTGGATAAAGAAGCTGATGTTGAAGAATATAAATATCTACGCTTTTGTAAACAACGCATTGACATGGACCAACTATTCGGGATTCGATCCTGAATTCTCTACAAGTAATCCTCTGCAGGTAGGTAAAGACTCTTACCGCTATCCGAGAAAGAGAGAATATGGTATTGGTTTTTCTGCAAACTTTTAATTGAAGATATCGTATGAAGAATATAAAATATTTTGTTGGAGCTGTATGCCTGGCTCTATCATTGAATAGCTGTTCAGACTTTCTGAATGAGGAACCGGTGAGTGAGATCCCGGCAGGTGACATGTGGCAGACCGCCCGCGACGCTAAGGCAGGTATAAATGAAATCTACGGACTGTTGCGTTCCACTTTACGCGAGAATTATTTTTACTGGGGTGAGTTCCGTTCGGATAACGTAGCTCCCGGAGCACCAGTGATGGCCGATCAGGCACGTGTGATCAACAACCTGATGTCTACGGACGAGAAATGTGCGAAATGGACGACCTTGTATCAGATGATTAACCAGACCAATCTGGCCATCAAATATGTTCCTAATATCAGTATGCCTGATGTGGCAGACCGTAATGATTACCTCGGACAAGCGTATGCGTTGCGTGCTCTGGCTTATTTCTATGCTATCCGTGTCTGGGGAGACGTACCTTTGTTTATAGAACCTACTGAAAAGTATTCGGAGGCTATCTATAAGGAACGTACAGATAAGAATTATATTCTGGAACATGTTATTCTTCCTGACCTGAAAAAGGCGGAAAGCCTGATTAACCGTAATAAGAATTACGAACGCAAGCGTATTTCTATCTGTGGCGTATGGGCTATCATGGCGGACGCTTATATGTGGGCTGAAGAATATAATCTGGCTGACCAAACCATTGATAAAATGGCAACTATTGCCTCCAAAAAGGGTGGACGCTTTGTAGACTTCGAACCTAACATTGCTACTTGGCATACCATGTTTACAGAAGAACTGAACAATAAGCCTTCGGATGATACGCCCGAAAATGATGAATATAACTCCAGAGAGTTAATATTCCTTGTTCATTTCAACATGGATGAAGTCGGCACGAATGGTTACAGTTATATGTATCAATGGTTTTCCGGTTCAGGAAACCGTGCGGCAGTTATGTCCGACAAGTTTATGAGCATCTTTGATGAAAAGGATATGAAAGGTGATTTGCGCAAAGATTATACGGTGAAGAATTACCAGAATGGAAATGAATTGCGTAAATATATGGCAGGTGACATCAGTAACTCTTTGAATAAGACATGCGAAGTAGCCTATCCAATTTATCGTTACACAGATATGATGTTGTTGCAAGCAGAAGCTCGTGCTCATCAGGGAAAATGGGGTGAAGCTTTGGATTTAGTAAAAACTGTACGTGACCGTGCCGGATTGAACACGTTGACTGAAAATGATTTTGCTTCTGAAGACGAAGTCGTTAATTATATATTGCGTGAACGGCAAGTGGAATTAGCCGGCGAAGGACGCCGCTGGTTTGACTTGTTGCGTACCGGAAAGTGGAAGGAAGTGATGAAACCGATTAACGGAATGGAACAGGACGGAAACGAACTCTTCCCGATTCACTATTCACATATCTTGGAAAATCCGAAGATTGTGCAGAACACGTATTATGGTAATACTAACAACTAAAAAAGGTAGAAACAATGAAAAAGACAATATTATATAAGACCCTTTTCTTTTGTTGGGCGATATTGGCATTGACCGGCTGTGACCTGGACTTGCAGAAGAATTATGATTATGAGCCTTCGGTGGATGATCCGTATGTAAAAGTGACAGCGTGGGAATATTTCCAAGATCACAAAGATATGTTCTCGGAGTTGATAGCAGCTATTGAGTATACAGGTCTGAAGGACTATTATACCCAGACTGACAATAAATATACTTTTCTGGCTTTGAATAATGCAGGTATGCAGTTGTATCGTGAAAATGAATTTGCAGGTGCAGCATCCATTACCGATTGTGATAAAGAGAAAGTAACGAACATGTTGCTTTATCACATTGTAGACGGTGAATATAGTTCTTATGGACAGTTGCAGGTGGAACCGATGTTCGTATTGACGATGCTGAAAGGAGAGAATGGACTGATGACAATGTCTGTATGGAAAAACCCATGGCAGGCTGCAGTAGGTAAGATTCTGGTGAATCAGACCGGAAGCAACGGGAAATCTCCACAGCGTCAGGCTAAGACTAGCAACATTCTGCCGACGAACGGTGTGATTCATATATTTGAGAACTATTGCAAATATTCCAAATAACCACAGTTAATTAAAAAGAGAACTAATTATGATTCGTAAAATATATACCTTATTAATACTAGGACTTTGCCTGGGCTTTGCTGCCTGTAGCGATGATAATGATGGTCTGGATCCTAATGCGGCTGCTCCTGTGATTAAATTCCCGATGGAACAACTGGATGTGGATTTAAATAAAGTAGATAATCTGCCGGTAGTGGCTGTCATAAAGTCGCAGGCCGGACTCCAGAGTGTGACAATGAAATTGCAGACAGTGGAGGGGGTGACCGAATATAAAACGGTGACTGAATTTTTTAATCCCAATTCTTACAGCTTGTCTGAAAATCTGGAATACAATGCAAATTACGAAGCCTTTATCATTGAGGCTACGGATAAATTGAATCATGTTACGAGCGGAACTTTACCAATTGCTGTTACCGATGTAATGGCACGTCCTGTCATAACATTCGACCCGGAAGAGATTATATATGATGAAATGGATGAGAATCCGGTAATGCCTCGTACTACTTTTAAAATTGTTTCGGAAGCAGGTTTGAAGAAAGTGGAAAGATTCTTGGTCTCTACGGACGGACAAACACCGAAAGGCAGTGATATACTGAATGGCGACAAAACGTATGAGCACGATGAACTGATAGAATATAAAGAAGGCGATAAGGGCTTTAAAGTGAAAGCGGAAGATATCTATGGTAATATCACAATTTCTACTTTGCAGGTGTCATATAAGACTGTTCCGGTTCCTGTATTGACTTTGGGTAAAGAGCTTATTACTACTGATGAAGGAGTAGATACGGAAGTTCCGATGCACATCGAATCCGTTCGCGGTGTAAAACAGGTAGCTATCTTCCGGGTGGAGAATGGAGTAAGTACAGAGATTTTCCGTGAGCAGATAGTGGGCGATAACAAGAATTTTGATTATAAGCCTAAGGTGCAACTGACAGAAGAAACATCTCAACTCAAGGTGGTTGTTTCTGATGGTCGGGAAGGCAAGGAAGTTATAGGGATCGTAAAGACCTATGTGAATATGGAAGTTGTCCAACTTAAGGTTGGCAGTCATGTATTGGCCAATGCCGAACCGTTCGCTCTGATTTCGTTGAATGATATGAAAACGTATTCGGTAGATGAAGCTATCTCCAGTGTGGAAAGTGCTAAGAATGTTGATATAAAGTTCTTTATAAATTCTGCTAATAGTGTTCTTTCTTTCCGTTTCTATTCGATGGAGAATGTAGATAGCAAGAATAGTCTGTATAAAGGATCGGGCGGAAAGTCCTTGAGCAATCTGCCGGCTAAGAATATGACAAAATTTGTGTTATTCCCGGCAGGCTTTGATTACGATGCGGCTTCTCGTTCTTCTATTAAGAATGAATATTTGGCCGGAAGTGCCGATCAGAAAGTGTATATGACAATTGATAACTTTGTCGGCAGTGTGATTGGATTTAAGACTAGTGGTAATTCAAGTGCCGGTGGAGAAAGATACGGTGTCATGAAGGTACTTGATGTCTCCGGAAAGATGGATAATAATACGACCAAACAGATAGCAACGGTTGAAATCAAATTCCCTAAGAAGAAGTAAGCAGGGTAGTATTACCTACCGTCTGAAGTCTTAATAGAAAACTTCTTTTCTATTAAGACTAAACTTCCCTTTCATTGGGAATAAAGTTGTTCTCTGTCCGATACAAACTATAAACGAAGCTTCCGTTTTTATAAATGCAAGTTGCGTTTATAAAAACAAAGATTTCAATTATAAAAACAAAGCTTTCGTTTATAGTTTATGTTAGGGATAAAAGAAGTTTGCAACAAGGGGGAAGGGAGTTCTCTCCTTGTAGAGAATAACTTTTCTATTAATAGCCAACGCGAGAGTTAGTAACAGCTATCCGGTGAACCGTAGATAGAGTATACGAAAGATGCGACTGATAACAAATACGATGGTTAAGTAATAATGTGCAGTAGCTGAAAGTAATATGAGAAAACATATAATATATAGGTATTTCCTCTTTTTATCTTTGGTCGGACTGATGCAGTTGACGTTTAGCTGTTCCTCCTCTTCCAACGAAATAGAACCTTTGAAACCGGAAGGAGAAGATACTCCTTTGGAAAAAGATGAATATACTTTTATGAATGTAGAATACCGGAAGTGGCAGAACGGAACTTTCCAGGCATGGACAACGGCAGATTCAAGGGAAACACGTACCATTGATAATATGAATTGGTATACTCCCTCTTCGGGTTATAGCCGGACTGCATGGGGAGGACGAATCGGTTTGCAACCTTCATCTGTGGTTGGAAAAGAAGGCTTTTTCCGAGTGGCTTATTGTGGAGGCCGTTCTTATTTGCTCGATCCGGATAATGGAGCTGTTATCATTCATGGAATTCAGCATGTCCGTCCGGGAGAATCTACTGCTCATAAGAAGGCTTTCAGTACTCGATATGGTAGTGAGGTGCGATGGAGTGAAGAGACTGGCAAACTGTTGGCAGACAATCATATAAACTATATTTCGTATGGCTCGAACCGTATTGAAGTATTTCCTGCTGCAGTACGTGCTAACTTGTTGACGCCTAAGACGCAAAAGATTGCTTATGCAGAAAATCTGTATCTGCTCCGTACCTTTATGTGGGATATGAGCAAGAATTTGGGCTACGCGTTTGATGATGACAAGTATAATCGTCTCGTTCTTCTTTTCGAACCGACATTTGCTACGTACATAGATCATCTCGTACAAGAGAAGTCAGCTTTATTTGCCGGTGATCGGCATTTTATAGGTTTCTATCTTGACAATGAATTGCCGTTTGCCAGTTATCAGAATACTGACCCTTTGCGAGGAATTGATCTGAAACATTTCTTGTCCTTACCCGAACGCTATAAAGCGGCTCGTGAGTATGCAGAAAAGTTCATGCGGGATAACGGTATAGCTTCTGCCGGAGCGATCACCAAGAAAAATCAGGAAGACTTTCGGGGGATGGTTGCTGATTATTATTATCAGTTGACTACCGCTACCGTCAGACGATATGATAAAGAGCATTTGATTTTGGGGACACGGCTGCATGACTGGAGCAAATACAATCAGAAAGTGGTGGAAGCTTGTGCCCGTTATTGCGATCTTGTTTCTATCAATTATTATGCCCGTTGGCAACCGGAAGCAGATTTCTTGGCGAACCTGAAAGTTTGGTGTGGAACGAAACCTTTTTTAGTTTCGGAATTCTATACGAAAGCAGAAGATGCCAGTTATCAGGGAACTGGATATGCTAATACTGAAGGAGGTGGCTGGCTGGTGCATACACAAAAAAATAGAGGTGAGTTTTATCAGAACTTCTGTCTTCGTTTGCTTGAAACTCATAACTGTGTGGGCTGGGTACATTTTGAGTATAATGATGGTTACGATTCTAACGGAAAAGCTTCTAATAAAGGAGTGGTTTCCATCGAATACGAACCTTATGAATCTTTTCTGTCGCAGATGCGGCAGTTGAATCTTTCAGTTCATTCATTGATCGATTATTACGATACAAAATCGGTTCAATAGATTGACGGAAACTTTAAATAGACAAATTGAATATTTAGAATTAAAATAGTTATGACCATGAAGAAGTTTAGTTTATTTGCAATCCTTTTAGGATTTAATATAGCTTTGGGAGCATGTTCCGATGATGATGCCGCTCCTGTAGTAAAAAATGAAATCTTTCAACTTCCGGAAAAGGCTTATGTACTGGCGGAACAATCCAGACGGGCTATTGTCATCAGAGATGCGGAGACGCACCGCAATATTTGGAGTTGGGATCCTTATACTGCCTGTGTTCCTGCTGCACAGCAGGGTTGGTTTGTTAATCCGAGTGAAGTAAAACCGGTTTTCAATAGACGCTATATCTTGATGACTGCCTCCGGCGGAGCTGTGGCTTTAATCCGTTTGTCCGATCATAAATTAATGTTCTACGCAAATTGCGGACAGAATCCCCACTCTGCGGAGGTATTGCCCGATGGAAATATCGTGACGGCAGAATCTAAATCCGGTGAAATCAATACCTTTGTGGTTGACACGGTTAAGGTATTGGGAGCAAAAGCTAATACGGTGAAGTTGGGTAATGCGCATAATGTTGTTTGGGATAAGAAAAGATCGTATCTTTATGCTACAGCTACCAAAAAAGAGGGAGTGACTGCATTATTCCGTTTTAAGTACGATGGCAACCGGAGTAATCCCAAGTTAATAAATCAGACTACCCTTTATACATTCAGCAATGAATCGGGCGGACACGATTTGTTCCCGGTATATGGTGAAGAAGATAAACTGTGGCTTACTGCCGCTTCGGCTGTCTACAAGTTTGATTTGACAGGAGTTACCGACGCTACGACTAATGACTCTGCCGAACCGACTTGTGAGAAAGTCTACAATACAGCTGATATAAAAAGTATCTGTAACGGACCGGACGGAATCCTGATGTTGAAACCGACTGAAGAGTGGTGGGCTGAAGGACTTGTAAATGAGAAGGGAGAAGAACTCTTCAAGATGGACGGAGCTAAGATTTATAAAGGTCGTTGGATGATAGACAATACTTTCAGTTATCCGGAAAAGCACGATTTCGTATTGGGTGAGGATTGATTAAGTATCGTCGAAGGGTAATAAAATACATAAGTTGAATAATTAAGTTTGGAACAATGAGGAAACTTCTTCTTTTTTTATTGGTATCTATCGCATTACCGGCCTTGGCGCAGAACGGAAAGAAAGTGTATGCTGACTTCCACGGTGTGCGTTATACCCGGCAACATGACGGAAAGTTGGGGCGTTGGGAGATGTATGCCAATACGGAGAAATCAAGTACGGGAAGGAAATCCCTGTGTTATAATGCCGACCTGATAGACAGTGAAGGACGACATGAGATAGCGGCAGTGGCCTATCCCCAAGTCGGAATGCAGTCCAATCTCGATCCCGATTATATCGAATATCAGATATTGTCGGCAAAAGCTGCCAAGATAGACGGATTCTTTATCGAATGGGGATTCAAGCCTCACGAAAATGACATCTTGCTGCGTGAAATGCAGAAAGTGGCAGCGAAGTATGACTTTGAAATCGGTGTAAACTGGTGCGACGGTTGGTTGTATTATGACTGGATTACGAAGATTTATCCGGGAGTTAACACCCGTGAGGCAAAGACCGAATATATGGCTAAATGTTACCAATATTTAGTAGATAGTGTCTTTACCGGTCCGACTGCTCCTATGGTGAAGGGAATGCCTGTTTTTTATCATTTCGGTCCCGGAGCAAAAGTCGATGAATACAAGAAAGTATTATCACAGGTGAAGTTTCCGCAAGGAATGAAGCAGCCCGTTGCCTTACGTCGTTGGGCGGATTGGGGAAAACTGGAAAACGATAAATACATTCCTGTCACCCGCAGTGATGATATGGATGCCTGGAAAAAAGTGGGAGAGATACCGACCGCATGGCTTCCCGCCCGTGTCCGTACAAGAGATCAGGCACATGCTGAATGGGATAATTATGCCACGCAGGATGATGTTATTGAGTTTATGAAACCTTTCCGTGACTCGATTTGGCATAGTAACAATCCTGCTTATACCATTAAGTCAGGATTTGCCATGCCGGGAATGGATAACCGGGGATGTGCGGGCTGGGGACGCGGACACTTCTATTATATCCCTCGCAATAATGGAGAAACTTACCAAAGTATGTGGAAGTTCTGTATGGCGGAGAAAGACAGCCTTGACATGATGTTTATCGCTTCGTGGAGCGACTATACCGAAGGGCATGAAATAGAACCTACCATCGAAAACGGTGACCGTGAACTGCGTACCACTTTAAAGTATGCGGCAGAATTCAAAGGCGAACAGGCGGACGAGCGTGGCTTAACCTTACCTTTAATGCTTTTCCGTTTGCGAAAAGAAGCCCGTTTCCTGGAAAAGACGAAGATGGACGTATCTGCTTGTCAACGTTCGCTCGATAAGGCAGCGTTGTTGATTAGCCAGGGACGTTATCCGGTGGCGATAGGTTTGTTGTCACAAATAGAAAATGATGTCAAGACAGCCAAATCCGCTTTGGCGGTTGAGATGATGCGTTTGCGTGAGTCGGACATGAAGATTCAGGGAAAGCGAAAATCAGGTGGTTACAATGCCGAAGAAACGCTTTCTATCTCTTTGCCCAAAGAATTGGTTTCCAAACTGCAAATGAATAACTATGTAGGGTATCTCTATTTTGAATACCTGGACAAAGGAAATGAATCTCTTTTTATACGTTCGTCCACACAGCGCGAACCGAAAGAACCGTTTAAAATTGTATCCCGGATACGTACCGACAATACAGGCGAATGGAAAAGTGCAAAAGTGGAACTGTATAAAGATAATATCGTAAATGGATTCAATATGCCTACTTTCTATTTAAAAGGAAATGTCGTTATCCGTAATTTGTCATTGGGCTATACCATCTACACTGTCAAATAAATGTATTGATGAAGAGTTTGAAAAATTGGTTATTAGTTTTATCCGTATTATCTTGTTTCGGGTGTTCCTCGTCGGTTCATGAAGACGGCAAGGGATGTGCTTTCGTATCCGACAGTATTCAATACAGGGTTGAGTTTATGTCGGAGGGATGCGTGCGGATTCTGTCTTTTCCCGAAGGTGATACGCTGGTAACAAAAAGATTGGTTGTCGATTCGCAAAAATCGGCATTCAAAGATTATAAATGGAAAGATACAGGGCAGCAACTGATCTTTTCTACCCGTGAGCTTTCCGTTGCTTTTGATAAAGAAGATGCGGCTTTCACTTTTCAGGAAGTATCGACAGGAAAGTTATTACTGAAAGAGAAAGAAGCTAAAAAGGCACGGCACTTCAAACGTTCGGTTGCCGGAGGTGAGCAATGCCTCGAAGTAACCCAACGCTTTGTTCCTACTGACGATGAGGCTATTTACGGTCTGGGGCAGTATCAGAATGGAATCATGAACTATCGTGGAAAATCCGTACTTCTGTTACAGGCTAATATGGATATTGTCAATCCGTTCCTTATCTCGACTAACGGATATGGTATCTTGTGGGATAATTATTCTTCAACAAAGTTTGAAGATACGAAAGAAGGATACTCATTTACTTCCGAGGTAGGCGATGCTTCCGACTATTATTTTGTATATGGCAAGAATATGGACGAAGTCGTTGCCGGTTATCGGGAATTGACGGGAGACGTGCCGATGTTCGGGAAGTGGGTATATGGTTTCTGGCAGTCTAAAGAACGTTATAAATCGTTCGATGAGTTGAAAGCCGTTGTAAAGGAGTATCGTAAACGGGGGATTCCGTTGGATAACATTGTGCAAGACTGGGAATATTGGGGAGATAAACCTCATTGGAACAGTCTGACTTTCCATCCGGCGAACTTCGATCATCCCCGGCAAGTCATTGAAGAACTGCATCAGCAGGATCATGTTCACTTTATGCTTTCCGTATGGCCCGGATTCGGACCGGAAACAGCTGTCTATCAGTCACTCGATTCTATCGGTGCCTTATTTAGCGAACCTACATGGGCAGGCTATAAAGTCTTTGATGCTTACAATTCTGCCGCACGGGATATCTTTTGGCAATATCTCAAGAAAGGACTCTATGATATGGGTGTGGATGCCTGGTGGATGGATGCGACAGAGCCTTCTTTCCGTGACGGATTCACACAGTTGAAGCAGGAAGAGAGGACGAAATCAGCCGGAAATACTTATCTGGGCAGTTTCCACCGTTATCTGAATACCTATTCTTTGGAGATGCTGAAGGACTTCTATCAACGTCTTCGAGCCGAAAGCGATCAGAAGCGCATATTTATCTTAACCCGTTCCGCCTTTGCCTCACAACAGCATTATG
This sequence comes from Bacteroides sp. 1001302B_160321_D4, assembly GCF_015667765.1. Lineage (NCBI taxonomy): Bacteria > Pseudomonadati > Bacteroidota > Bacteroidia > Bacteroidales > Bacteroidaceae > Bacteroides > Bacteroides sp. 1001302B_160321_D4. Next base: position 68,659 of record NZ_JADPLO010000028.1, read on the forward strand.
GTACGGCGGTATGGTCGGGTGATGTCTCGGCTTCATGGGAAAATATGCATAAACAACTGGTTGCCGGTTTGAACTTATCCATGTCCGGTATTCCGTATTGGACTTCCGATACAGGAGGATTCTTTGTCACAGAACGTGATGCAAAATATCCTGATGGGTTGAAAAGCAATGATTATAAAGAGTTGTATTCCCGTTGGTTCCAGTTCAGTGCATTTACTCCTATCTTCCGTGCTCACGGCACGAATGTGCCGCGTGAAGTTTGGCAATTCGGTGAAAAGGGAACATCTTACTATGATAATCAGGTGAAATATATACATCTGCGTTACCGTCTGTTGCCTTACATTTACTCGATGTCTCACCAAGTCACAGCCAACAACTATACCCTGTTGAGAGGCTTGGCAATGGATTTCACCACAGATACCCGGACTTTTGATATTGATAACGCCTATATGTTCGGCACCTCTTTATTGGTACGACCGGTATTTCATCCGCAATCGGAAGAAAAGAACATCAGTGTCTATCTGCCGGAACACAACGGCAAATATTGGTACGATTTTTGGACCGGAAAGGCCTTTGAAGGAGGAAGAGAACAAATGCAGGCAAACACCCTCGACATCCTTCCCCTGTATGTAAAAGCCGGTTCTATCTTGCCTTTGGCAGAAGTGAAACAATATGCGATGGAATACCCCGACCGTGAATTGGAACTACGTATTTACGGAGGAGCGGATGCTTCTTTCTTATGGTATGAGGACGAAGGCGACTCCTACCGCTATGAAGACGGCGTATGTTCCAAAGTACCGATGCAATGGAAAGATTCGGAACGGACATTGACGATCGGTTTGCGTGAAGGAAGTTATCCCGGTATGCCGGAACAAGTAAAAATGCGTGTGAAGTTATATCTGCCTGACGGTGCTGCTCTTGAGAGTAAAGAGTGTGTCTACACAGGCAGAGAGGTAAAAATAAAGTTTTAATTAGATGCATACATAGATTATGAAGAAGTTATTCTATATCTTTATTCTATTGTTTATTGTGGGATGGGCGCAGGCACAGCAACGCGTGGTATACACCATCAACGACGGGTGGAAATTTACAAAAGGATCTCCGTTTGAAGCACAACTGACTGGTTGTGACGATTCTTCATGGGAGACGGTCAATATACCTCATACCTGGAATGATAAAGATGCAGACGATGAAACTCCGGGATTCTATCGGGGGCCGGTCTGGTATCGAAAACAGTTGTTTATAGACAAAAGCCAGGAGGGACGTCGGGCAGTGATCTATTTTGAAGGAGCTAATCAGGAAGTACGATTCTACCTGAACGGTCAGTTCGTTGGAGAGCACAAAGGAGGATATACCCGCTTCTGTTTTGACATCACTCCCCATTTGCGTTATGGACAGGAAAATCTGTTTGCCATTTATGTAAACAATGTCTATAATCCGAATATTCCCCCCTTATCTGCTGATTTTACTTTCTTTGGCGGTATCTACCGGGACGTTTATTTGCAGTTTATGAATCCGGTGCACATTGCAACGAATGATTATGCTTCGTCGGGAGTTTATATCCGTACCCCCGAAGTGAATAACTCCGCTGCTTCGGTAGAAATCACTACGCTACTGACGAACGATATGCCCCAGGCTGCGGAAATCAGGGTGGAGAATATAATCTGTGATGCGGATGGCAAGGAAGTGAAAAAGACGCAGGCAGAAGTAAAACTGGCAGCCGGCGAGACGAAGACGGACATCTCCAAAAAGATAAAAATAGATTCCCCTCGTCTGTGGGATATAGACGATCCGTATCGCTATATGGTATATACCCGTATTCTTGATAAAAGAAAGGGTACTTTGCTGGATGAAGTGGTGAATCCGTTAGGTTTGCGCTGGTTCAAGTTTGATTCGGAAAAAGGTTTTTTCCTGAATGGCAAAGGACGCAAACTGATCGGAACTGCCCGGCATCAGGATTATTTTCAGAAAGGAAATGCTTTGCGTGACGAATTGCACGTACAGGATGTATTGCTATTGAAGGAGATGGGAGGAAACTATCTGCGTGTATCACACTATCCTCAAGATCCTGTAATCATGGAAATGTGTGATAAACTGGGCATTGTGACTTCGGTTGAAATTCCCGTCGTTAATGCTGTTACAGAAACCGAAGAGTTCCTGCATAATTCTGTTGAGATGGCGAAAGAGATGGTACGTCAGGATTTCAACCGTCCTTCCGTAATGATTTGGGGGTATATGAATGAGATTTTCCTGCGTCGTCCCTATACCGAAGGCAAACAGTTGGAAGATTACTACCGTTTTACGGAAAAAGTAGCCCGTGCCTTGGAGGCGACTATCCGTGAGGAAGATCCTTCAAGATATACGATGATGGCTTATCACAATATGCCTCAATACTACGAAGATGCTCATCTCACCGAAATCCCGATGATTCAGGGATGGAACTTGTATCAAGGTTGGTATGAACCGGATATCAATGAGTTCCAGCGTTTGCTCGACCGTGCCCATAAAGCATACAAAGGGAAAGTGCTGATGGTAACGGAATATGGACCGGGAGTGGATCCGAGAGTTCATTCGTACCAACCGGAACGTTTTGACTTCTCGCAGGAATATGGACTGGTATATCATAAACATTACCTCAATGAAATGATGAAACGTCCGTTTGTAGCCGGTTCCAGTCTGTGGAATCTGAATGATTTTTATTCCGAATCCCGTGTAGATGCTGTTCCTCATGTAAACAATAAAGGCGTTGTCGGGTTAAACAGGGAGAAGAAAGATGTTTATTGGTTCTATAAGACAGCCTTGTCACGTCGTCCGATACTTGTCATTGGTAATCGGGAGTGGAAAAGCCGTGGGGGAGTGGTGAATACGGCGCAGAAAGAATGTATTCAATCCGTCCCTGTATTCTCTAATGCGGAAGAAGTAGAGCTGTTTGTGAATAACAAGAGTCTGGGAAAGAAAAAGATAGAAGATAATTATGCTTTGTTTGATGTACCGTTTGTGGGCGGAGAGAATCTGCTGGAAGCTGTTGCTGTGACTGGTGATAACAAGTTGCGTGATATGCTTCGGATTCAGTTCCAGTTGGTAGGCTCGCAGTTGAAAGACGAAACTGTGCCATTTACGGAAATAAATGTAATGTTAGGTTCTCCGAGATATTTTGAAGATCGTGCGGCAAACGTAGCATGGATTCCCGAACAGGAATATAAGCCCGGTAGCTGGGGATTTATCGGTGGAACATCCTATCGTCGTCAAACAGGATTCGGCACCATGCTTGGTTCGGATATCGATATTCATGGAACGGACATGAATCCAATCTTCCAGACCCAACGCGTTGGAATAAAATCTTTTAAGGCTGATGTACCAAATGGAGAATATTCTGTATATTTGCACTGGGCAGAATTGGAGTCGGACAAAGAAAGAGAAGCATTGGTCTATAATCTGGGAGCTGACTCGGAACAAACATTTGCCGGAAATCGCAGCTTTGGTATTTCAATCAATGGAACAACCGTTTCAGATGATTTCAACGTAGCCCGTGATTACGGATATGCCCGTGCTGTTATCAAAAAGTTTGTAATAACAGTAAAGGATGGAAAAGGAGTAAGTGTCGACTTTCATAAAAAAGAAGGAGAACCTATTCTGAATGCTATCCGTATTTATAGAAACTATTAATCATAAACACAGTTCGTATGCTTAGGTCTATTTATTTATTGTCTTTTTTCCTCCTGCAATCCCTGTTTGCTTTTGCAGGAAATGTAAAGGAAGGTGTTCCATCCACTTTTGATTTGTATGTATGCATCGGTCAATCCAACATGGCGGGGCGTGCAACATTGACTCCGGAGGTCATGGATACGCTGCAAAATGTATATCTATTGAATGATAAGGGGAATTTTGAACCGGCAGTAAATCCTCTCAATCGTTATTCGACAGTCCGTAAAGACCTGTCGATGCAACGCTTGGGACCGGCTTATGGTTTTGCCAAAGAAATGACGCGGAAAACGAAACGCCCTCTCGGACTGGTAGTAAATGCGCGTGGTGGTTCTTCTATCAACTCTTGGCTAAAAGGTAGTAAAGATGGATATTATGAAGAAGCCCTCTCCCGGATTCGGATTGCGATGAAACAGGGAGGTGTTTTGAAAGCGATCCTTTGGCATCAGGGAGAAGCCGATTGTTCCAATCCGGAAGCATATAAACAAAAACTGATTTCTTTGGTGAAAGATCTGCGGGAAGATTTAAACATGCCGGATCTGCCGGTTGTTGTCGGACAGATTTCTCAATGGAACTGGACGAAGAGAGAAGCGGGAACTGTTCCCTTTAATCAGATGATTAAAAAAGTATCTTCATTTATTCCCCATTCCGATTGGGTATCGTCGAAAGGATTGGGATGGTATAAAGATGAGAAGGACCCTCATTTTAATACAGAAGCACAAGTATTATTAGGAAAACGTTATGCGGAAAAGGTATGGAAGTTCTATAAGCATAAATAAGATCAACCGGGAATCTCTGTTGGCGGTACTATATGAATAAACGTGAGATCGCTGATTGATGTAGAAAAAATAGTGACGGTATATGTTCAGGATACTAACGGTATCGCTGTCATATACCGTCACTATTTGCATTGGATAGCGTCACTATTTTTTTTATGTAGAATGGCTTATTTATGGCAGCCTTTTTAATGGCTCAGTCTGAAAACTTGGGGGATTGCGTTAAAATTCTTATTTTTGCATCATGAAAACATCCTCTTCCCAAACGATTGATCCTGTTGCTTC